>NZ_JCAQIA010000022.1:0-58731 GCF_059621085.1 Halochromatium sp. NSM3
CCAACCCTGATCGCCGCCCAAGCCGACAAACTCGACGCCCTCAAGACCCACAAGAGAGGGCTGATGCAGCAACTCTTCCCCAATGCTGCCGCAACGCCAACGGAACCTACGCCATGAGCATCGACGAACTCCTGCCTTCGGTCGGCGCGCTCTCGCACGCGGACAAGATTCGCTTAGCCCAAGTAGTCCTGCAGCAACTCGCACAAGAAGAGAGCACCGCCGAGTCACCCGCTGAGCCATCACGCAAGCCCTTCGACCCGCAACGCTTCTATGGCCTGGCGCATCAATCACGGCAAGCCGTGGATGAGTATCTGGCTTCAGCGCGCGAAGGTTGGCGCGAATGAGCCTGCTCACCGATACCAACATCGTCATCTATTACTTCAACGGCCTCACCGCCGACGAGACCCTGCATCAACGCCAGGGGCTCAACACCCAAAGCGTGACCCTGAAGCCGAGCCTTGATCCATGACCCAAGAACAACTCAACCAACTCGGCAAGACCCTCTGGGCCATCGCCGACGACCTGCGCGGTGCCATGAACGCGGACGACTTCCGCGACTACATGCTCTCGTTCCTGTTCCTGCGCTACCTCTCCGACAACTACCAGGCCGCTGCGGAAAAGGAACTCGGCCCCGATTACCCGCAACTGCCTGCCGATGATCGCCGCCCGCCGCTCTCGGTCTGGTACGCCGACAACGCCGCCGACGTGCCCGCGTTCGAGAAGCAGATGCGCCGCAAGGTCCACTACGTCATCCATCCCGAGTATCTCTGGCGCAGCCTCTCCGAGCGCGCCCGCACCCAAGACCCGGAACTGCTGCAGACGCTGGAGCGCGGCTTTCAGTACATCGAGAACGAATCCTTCGAGAGCCGCTTCCAGGGCCTGTTCTCCGAGATCAACCTCAACTCCGAAAAACTCGGCCGCAACCCCACCGAGCGCAACAGAAAGCTCTGCACCATCCTCACCAAGATTGCCGAAGGCATCGCCCAGTTCTCCACCGCGCGCGACATCCTCGGCGACGCCTACGAATACCTGATCGGCCAGTTCGCCGCCGGCTCCGGCAAGAAGGCCGGCGAGTTCTACACCCCGCAGACCGCCTCGAGCATCCTCTCGCGCATCGTCACCCTCGACAGCCAGGAACCGGCCACCGGCAAGAAGCCACGCCTCAGCTGCGTCATGGACATGACCTGCGGCTCCGCCTCACTGCTGCTCAACGTGCGCCACCAGATGGGGCCGAACGGCATCGGCATGATCTACGGCCAGGAAAAGAACATCACCACCTACAACCTCGCACGCATGAACCTGCTGCTGCACGGGCTGAAGGACACCGAGTTCGACATCTACCACGGCGACTCCCTCACCAACGACTGGCCGCTGCTCAGCGAGCGCAACCCAGCGAAGAAGCTCAAGTGTGATGCCGTGGTCGCCAATCCGCCGTTCAGCTACCGCTGGGACGCCAACGAGGCCATGGGCGAGGACTTCCGCTTCAAGAGCCACGGCCTCGCGCCCAAATCCGCCGCCGACTTCGCCTTCCTGCTGCACGGCTTCCACTACCTCAGCGACGAAGGCACGATGGCGATCATCCTGCCCCACGGCGTCCTCTTCCGAGGCGGCGCCGAGGCGCGCATCCGTAGCAAACTGCTCAAGGACGGCCACATCGACACCGTCATCGGCCTACCGCCGAGCCTGTTCTTCTCCACCGGCATCCCGGTCTGCATCCTGGTGCTGAAGAAGTGCAAGAAGCCCGATGACGTGCTGTTCATCAACGCCGCCGAGCACTTCCAGAAAGGCAAACGGCAAAACCACCTGCTCCCCGAGCATGTCGACAAGATCGTCGACACCTACCAGTACCGCAAGGAAGCAGAGCGCTATTCGCGCCGGGTTGGGATGGAGGAGATCGAGAAGAACGACTACAACCTGAACATCTCCCGTTATGTCAGCACCGCTCGGGCCGAGCCGGATATCGACCTTGCCGCTGTGCATACCAAGCTGGTGGACATCGACGAGAAGATCGCCAAGGCGGCCGAGGAGCACAACGGCTATCTGAAGGAGTTGGGGTTGCCGCCGGTGTGATGTAACGGATGAGTCACTGATGTTGGCGCCCGTCCGTCACGCGCCTTGCATCGGGCATCCCTGCCCGGCTTGCGCGTTATCGTCTACTATTAGGAGTCGGAGTCGAACGCCTCAAGGTCGGGCTCAGGCATGCATAGTGATTCTTATGGTGCGCGAGGGGGGACTCGAACCCCCACGGGATTACCCACTGGAACCTAAATCCAGCGCGTCTACCAATTCCGCCACCCGCGCACGAGGATCGCGGCCAGTGCCGATGATCCACAGGCGTAAGTGTACCGGCTTTCGTGCCTGGCGGTCACCTAGGACGTCAACGCGACTGGCGCCTGATGGGCACTGAGCGAGCATTGCGGGAAGGCGCCGGTGAGACAAGGGCGCCAATGCATCGTCGGGCCTAGGCTTGCTTTTTGGTCGCGAACATAGGATGGTCTTGCGCTCATTTTCACTTGGAGATCAAGATGCGTACCCTTCGTGTGTTCTGCGTGGTGCTGGCCGTCGCGTTTGCACTGACCGGATGTTTCAAGATCGACCAAACCCTCACCCTCAACAAGGACGGCTCCGGCGTGCTGGAGATGCGTTATGGCATGTCGGAACAAGCGATCGCCCAGCTCGAGGCGATGGAGAAGATGGCCGAGGCGATGGGCGAGGACGGCGGCGAGGCGATGACAATGGACACCGAGACCCCTTTCGACATGAGCTTCGACGAAGCCCAGGTGCGCGAGGAGTTCGAGGCCAAGGAACTCGATGGTGTCGAACTCCTGTCCGCGACCTCGGAAACCGTCGATGGCTGGCGCTACATGCAGCTAAAACTCAGCTTCGATCATCTTGCCGCGCTCAACCAGACCGAATTCCTCGAGGATAATGAACTGTCCCTGACGCAGAATGCCGACGGCAACTATGTGTTGACGCAGGGCGGCGGCAATGCTGATGCCGATGCCAGCGTCGACGGCGATGACGCCGACAGCGAGTTGGAGGCACAGATGCTACAGCAGATGGCCGCCATGTTCGCCGGTCTGCGGCTCGTGAGTCGGGTTGTGGTTCCGACCGAGATCATCGACACGGATGCCACCGAGGTCGATGGGCGCACCGCCGCGTGGATCTACGATATCGAAGAGAACCCGAACGTCCTGACCGAGCTGCGGGACATCAAGATGCGGGTGGTCTTTTCCGGCAAAGGCGTCTCGATTGACGAACGCTGATTGACCTCAGGCCAGCAAGACCGACATCCACAGCCAAGACAGCCCACTCGACTGACCGACCGCAAGAGGATCTTCGATGGATCTCGCAGAAAAAACCGCCCTAGTGACAGGCGCTAACTCCGGACTTGGCAAGGCGGTCTCGCGTGCGCTCGCGGCGAGAGGCGCCCGCGTGCTGATGGTCGCCCGTGACCCGCAGCGCGGCGAGGCGGCCCGCGCGGAACTCGAGGCCGCCACCGGCAATACCCGCCTCGAACTGTTGATCGCGGATCTGAAGTCGCAAACCCAGGTCCGCACCCTCGCCGCTGAGGTCAAGGAGCGCGCGCCGAGCCTGGATGTTCTGGTCAACAACGCCGGCACCGCCTTTCCGAAACGCTGCCTGACCGAAGACGGCATCGAATGCACGCTGGCCGTCAATCACCTCGCGCCGTTTTTGCTGACCAACCTGCTGCTCGATTCCCTCGAGGCCGCCGCGCCGGCGCGGATCGTCAACGTGGGAACCCGCATCAACGAGGCGATGGAACTCGGCGACCTGAACTGGGAAGGTCGCTCGTTTCGCATGATGCGCGCCTATGTCGAGTCGAAGCTCGGGATGCTGCATGTCACGCGCGAACTGGCCAAACGCATCAAGGGCAGCGGCGTCACCGTCAATTGCGTGTTTCCCGGTGTGTTCAAATCCAACCTCGGCGGAACCGACGGCGCCCAGGGGCTGTTCTGGCAATCGGTCAGCCTGCTGGTCGGCTGGGCGCTGGCACAACCGGAGCAAGCCGCCGAGCGCGTGATGTATCTGATCGAATCACCCGAGGTGGCTGAGATCAGCGGTGAATACTTCGGTGATTGCCGCGTGATCACGATGCCGGCTCAGGTGCGCGATCCGGCCGCCAATGCGCGGGTGTGGGAGATCAGCGAACGCCTCGCGAATCTCGATGACACCACGCCCTGAGCCGCGCTGTGGAGCCCCCCGTGAGCGTTATTGCGGGTCGCCCAATCGAGCATCGCCCGCGCGCTTCAACCGCGCGACTGCTCGGTGGGCCGGGCGGCACGAAAGAGCTTGAAGAAGTTCTCGGTGGTGAGTTCGGCGAGGGTTTCGACCGAGAGGCCGCGCAGCGCCGCGATCCGCGCGGCCACATGGGTGACGAAGCGCGGCTCATTCTTCTGGCCTCGATAGGGCACTGGCGCGAGATAGGGGGAGTCGGTCTCGATCAACAGGCGATCCAGCGGAACCGATTGCGCAATCTCGCGCAACGCGTCGGCGTTCTTGAAGGTGAGGATGCCGGAAAACGAGATATAGAACCCCAGATCCAGGGCCTGTTTGGCCATCTCCCAGGTCTCGGTGAAGCAGTGCATGACGCCACCGGCCTGATCGGCGCCGGCGGAGCGCATCAGCGCGATGGTGTCCTCGCGGGCATCCCGGGTATGGATGATCAGGGGCTTTGCGAGTCTGCGCGCGGCCTCGATATGGGTCTCGAAACGCTGGCGCTGCCAGCCGAGGTCGCCGTCATTGTAGTGGTAATCGAGCCCGGTCTCGCCAATCGCGACCACGGCAGGATCAGACCCGAGCCGCACCAGTTCATCGAGCGATGGCTCTTGACCGCCCTGTTCGTTCGGATGCACCCCGAGCGAGACCGAGATATCCGCATGACCACTCACGCGCTGGCACATCGCCGCGTAGTGCTCGAGGTCGATGCAGACGCAGAGCATGTGTTGCACGCCCTCCTCGCGTGCCTGCACCAGCATCGCATCGAAATCGCCTTGATAAGGGGTCAGGTCGACCCGGTCGAGGTGGCAATGAGAATCGACGAACATCAAAGAATCACCTTGGGCATTAGCATGCCCTTATAGCGTATGGGTCGGGCGTTGGGTATCGGTTCCTTCGGACAGACACTGCTCGAAGGCCTGGCGGATATCGTTTTTGTCCTGCACATTGAATTGGACACCCACGCCAGCGACGCGATTCCCCTCGGCACCCAGCGGTGTCACCCAGACCACCTGACCTGCCACCGGGATACGCTCTGGCTGGTCCATGAGCTGCACGAGTAAGAACAGCTCATCGCCGAGCTGATAGGGCGTGCTCGTCGGCACGAATAGCCCACCGTTCTTGATGAACGGCATGTAGGCGGCATGCAGGGACAGCTGATCCTTGATGACCAGACTCAGGATGTGGCTTCGCCTCTCGACCTGCTCGGCTGGCATCATCTGTTCTCAATCTCGCTCTGGATCTCGATGCGGCGTCCTGCTGCGCGCCCCTGTGTGAGCCGCGCCCAGCGTATCAGCAGGGACTCGAACAGCAGTTGCTTGTTGACCGGCGCCTCGACCAACGTGCGCGCCTGCAACAGCCGCTGCAACAGCCGGTGTCCGGCGGCTGGCTCGATCCGCTCGGCCAGCGCGTTCAGTGCGCGCCGCGCATCTGGATTGATCAGTCGCGTCAGTGTCGGATCGACCGCCACGCGCAAGAGGTCGGTCAGCCAATCGATCATGGCTGCGAGCACCGCTGCGGCCTCGAGCCGCTGCCACTCATCGGCCACAGCGAGCGGATCATGCTCGCCCCGGGCAACGCCCATGATGTCATCGACGAGCCGCTGGCGCAGCGCCAAGGCCTCCGTCGTTGCCAGCGACAGGGCGCGAAACGGTGCCCCATGGGCCAGCGCAAGACAGAGCGCGGCATGGGGCACTTGCACCTTGGCCTGCTCGGCGAGGCGCGCTTCCAGCCAGGGTAAGGCCACTGATTCCGCCGGCACCGGGAGGTTGACCCGCTGGCAGCGACTGCGGATGGTCTGGCTCAGGCGCTGCGGCTGCTCGGTGACGAGCACCCAGACGGTCGACTCCACCGGCTCTTCCAGGGTCTTCAAGAGGCTATTGGCGGCGAATGGGTTCATCGCATCGGCCGGCATTAGCGTTAAGACTTTCACCGAGCCTCGCGTCGGCGTCAAGGTTTCGCGGGCGCAGAGTTGACGCACCTGCTCGGCGCGAATCTCAGCGCTGGCGGCTTCGGCATCCGGCGCAAGCAGCAGATGATCCGGGTGATGGCCGGCGCTCAACAGTGCGCATTCGCGACAAACGCCGCAGGGCCTTGCATCGACGTTATCCGCGCGACAGAGCAGCAATCCCGTGATGCGGTCCGCGAGCAGTCGCTTACCGACCCCCAGCGGGCCGGTGATCAGTAATGCTTGCCCTAGCCGCGCATGACGATGCGCCCGCGCCAAACGTAGCCAGACCGTCTCCAGCCAGGGCGGTAACGGCTCCGACAATGGGCGCGATGGGGGCGTCCGATCCATCTCCGATCAGGGGCTCGCGAGCAGGCGTTCGGCGAGACAAGCCCGGACCTCGGCGGCCACCGCCGCCTCGCTCTGATCAGCGCGGATCAGACACACGCGATCGGCGGAGCGCTCGGCGATCTCCAGGTAGGCCGCTCGCACACGCTCGAAGAAGGCCAGATCTTCAACCTCGAACCGATCCGGCGTCGAGCGCTGATGCGCGCGCGCCAGTCCACTGGCGACGGGCAGATCGAGGATCAGGGTCAGGTCAGGCCGCAGCCCGCGTTGGACGAAACGCTCCAGTTCGGCGATCCGCGCCTGCTCCAGGCCGCGCCCGCCCCCCTGATAGGCATAGGTCGCATCGGTGAAACGATCACAGACCACCCAACGGCCGGCGCTGAGCGCGGGCTCGATACAGTGCGCCAGATGATCGGCCCGCGCCGCGAACATCAGCAACAGTTCGGCCTCGGCGGCCAGTCCGGTGTTGGCGGCATCGAGCAGCAATCCGCGAATCCGCTCCGCAGCCGGGGTCCCGCCCGGCTCGCGGGTGACGACAGGATCGATCCCCTGCCCCCGCAACCAGTCGACCAAGCGCGCGAGCTGCGTCGACTTACCTGCGCCTTCGCCGCCCTCAAGGGTGATAAAGCGGCCACGGCCTTCGGCTGAAGACGCGCGCGGCGAGGCGTGGGGCGACGAGTCGAGTCTGGGCGCGATAGCGTGCATGCCGGCCATTAGGGCGCGTCCTCGAACAGACTGCAGCGGCCCCCGCGCAGATAGTGGCGCACGGCGCAGTTGTGCTCTTCGAGCGTGGGTGAGAAATGGTGGCTGCCATCGCCACGGGAGACGAAATAGAGTGTTTCCCCGTCGGCCGGGTGCAGGGCCGCATGGATCGCTTCGCGTCCGGGCAACGCGATGGGGGTCGGCGGCAAACCGTCGATCACATAGGTGTTGTAGGGCGTTGCGCGCTGCAGATCCGAGCGTCGGATGGTGCCATCATAGTCATCGCCCATGCCATAGATCACGGTTGGATCCGTCTGCAGGCGCATCCCGCGTTGCAGCCGCCGGACGAAGACGCCAGCAATGTCCGGCCGCTCCTCGGCCAAGCCGGTTTCCTTCTCGATGATCGAGGCGAGGATCAGGGCCGCGTAGGGCGTCTCGATCGGGAGTCCTTTGGCGCGCTGTTCCCATTCCTCGTTCAACACCTGTTTCATCCGTTCGTGCGCACGCTTCAACACCGCGACATCGGTGCTCTCGCGCGAGACCATGTAAGTATCCGGAAACAGCCAGCCCTCGGGATGCGGCTCGTCGATGCCTAGCCGCCGCATGATCTCGGTCTCCGAGAGATCTGCCAGCTCGTGTTGCAGCTTGTCATGATTGGCGAGACTTTCCACCGCCTCGCGAAAGGTCCAGCCCTCGATCAAGGTGACTGGGTACTGGATCGAACGGCCACTCGCGAACAACCGCAGCAGCTCCAATGGCCGCATGCCATTGGTCAGCGCATATTCACCGGCCTTGATCTGCCTCTGAAGCTGCTCTTGATAGGCCAGGGCGATGAAAAAATAGGGATCATTGATCAGCCCCTCATCGCGCAGCCGATGGGCCAGCTCGTGCAACCGGGTGCCGAGGCGGATCTCGAAGACCCGTGGCCCCGTCTGTGCTTCGGCTCGTGTCTCGCCCGGTGCCTCGCCCGGTACCTCGGATTTCGGCGCGGCGCTAAGCTCGATTGGGCTCGCCAGGAACCGTTGATACTCGAACCAGAGCACCCCGAAGAGGGCAACTCCGACCAGGATCAGAGACAACACAGCCGCAAAAAAGGCTCTCACCACTCAAGCTCCGGTTGAAAAAGCCGAGCGTGGACGCGTTCGAGCAACGTCCAAGGCAACCGGGACAGCTCGAACGCATGCTCCTCGACGGTGCGGATCGGCCAGATGCCGATCACCGCATTGGTCAGGAAGGCCCCTCGCGCCCGAACCACATCGGTCAGCGCGAGGCGCCGCTCGCGAACCTCGAGGCCCGCCTCGCGGGCGTCTTCGAGGATCCGCGCGCGCGCCGTCCCGGCGACGCCACACCGGTCGATCAGCGGGGTCTGCAGGACGCCGTCCTCATCGACCAGAAAGAGGTTGCTCATGGTACCGCAGACCAGCCTGCCCTCGGCATCCAGCATCAGGCCCTCATCGGCGCTGGCATCATCCGCCCATTCTGAGCGCGCCAGCACCTGCTCGAGCCGATTCAGGTGTTTGAGACCGGCGAGCTGGGGATTGATTCCGAGCCGGGTCTGACAGAGGCGGACGTGGGCAGCCCGATCGCTTAAAGCGGTCTCGGCCTCGGCACTTAGCGGAGACTGCTCATTGAGCATCAGGATGCGCGTGGGCTTGGGCTCGAGCGGCGGTCGGTATCCGCGCGCCGAAGGGCCGCGGGTGACAATGATCTTGAGTATGCCGCGTTCGACACCGGCACTGAGTCGGGTGGCTTCCTGCTTCAGCCGGGCCGGGGATGGCACCGGCAGCCCAAGCCGGACGGCACCGCGCGCGAGCCGATCGAGATGATCGAGCCAACAGCAAGGTCGACCGGCGCGGATCGCGATGGTCTCGAACAGGCCGTCTCCATAAGCGAGCCCACGGTCCGAGACATCCAGATCAGCGCGCGCCTCGCCATTGACGAGGCAACGGGGCGCCTCCCGACTAGAGCCGTTTGAAGGCCAGGGTGCCGTTGGTACCACCAAAGCCGAACGAATTGCTCAGCGCGAGATCGATCTTCATCTCGCGTGCGGTGTTCGGGACATAGTCCAGATCGCAGTCCGGGTCTGGGGTCTCGTAGTTGATCGTCGGCGGCGCCACCTGATCGCGAATCGCCAGCACCGTGAAGATCGCCTCCGCGCCACCGGCCGCGCCCAGCATGTGTCCCGTCATCGATTTGGTCGAACTCACCGCCAACTGATAGGCCCCATCGCCGAAGGCACGCTTGATGCCCTTGGTTTCAGCGATATCGCCCGCTGGCGTCGAGGTGCCGTGGGCATTGATGTAATCGACCGACGACTTATCCAGCCCGGCATCGGCGAGCGCCATCAACATGCATTCGCTCGCGCCCTCGCCGGTCAGCGACGGCGCAGTCATGTGATAAGCATCGGAGTTCATGCCGACGCCGACGAGTTCAGCGTAGATATGCGCATTGCGCGCCTTAGCGTGCTCATATTCTTCCAGCACCATGACACCGGCGCCGTCACTGAGCACGAAACCATCGCGGTCCTTGTCGAACGGGCGGCTGGCCCGCAGCGGGTCATCATTGCGAGTCGAGAGCGCTCGCGCGGCCGCGAAGCCACCCAAGCCCACGGGCGATGTTGCCATCTCGGCGCCGCCCGCAAGCATCGCGTCGACGATGCCGCTACGGATCATGAAGGCCGCATCGCCAATATTGTGCGTCGCGGTGCTACAGGCGGAGACGATCGAGTAATTCGGACCCTTGAGCCCGTACTTGATCGATAGATCGCCGGCAACCATGTTGACGATATTGGCGGGTACGAAAAAGGGCGAGATCTTGCGCGGGCCTCCTTCTAGGAAGGCTCCGTAGTTATTCTCGATACCCGTGATGCCGCCGATCCCGGAGCCGATAGCGACACCGATGCGCCGACAGTTCTCCTCGGTGATCTCAAGGCCCGCATCCTCGATCGCCTGGCTCCCCGCGCCGATCCCGTAATGGATGAACGCATCCATCTTCCGTGACTCCTTCTTGGAGACGTACTGGGTGACGTCGAAGCCATAGATCGGGCCGCCAAAACGGCTACTAAAGGAGCTCACGTCGAAGTGGGTGATGGGTTGGATGCCACTCCGTCCCGCTAGGATGCTCTCCCAAGCGGACGGGATGTCGAGACCCACCGGAGCGACAATGCCGAGTCCGGTGACAACGACCCTTCTGCCTGACATGAATGACCCCTCAAATCTAGATAGCGACATACAGCCGCCAAACATCACAGGCCCAGTGCCGGGTCACGCGAAGGCGTGACACCTCAACCCGACGTAGGAACCCAAAAGATCACGGCTGACGCGCCTTGGCGCGCCCGGTGATCATGAACAGGCGATTCAACCGAGATGCGCGTTGACGTAATCGACGGCCTCTTTGACCTTGGTGATCTTCTCGGCATCCTCGTCCGGGATCTCGGTCTCGAACTCTTCTTCGAGCGCCATGACGAGTTCGACCGTATCCAATGAGTCGGCGCCGAGGTCGTCGACGAATGACGCATCCAAGGTCACTTCCTCTTCCTTGACGCCCAGTTGCTCGACAACGATCTTACGCACCCGCTCTTCAACGCTACTCATGATTGTTAAACCCTCAGGATGTGGAGACACGTCACCCTCTCAATGAGAGGCCGCGCCATTTTAGAGACAAACAACGGCGGGTGAAAGCTCGACGAAGGCCAAGCCAGCCCATCCAACGATGATGATTTGTTTTCAAATCAAAAGCCTAATTCAGGCCCGAACTCAGACTCTAACTCAAACCATCAGCATCCCACCATTGACATGGATGGTTTGGCCGGTCACATAGGCCGCAGCCGGCGAGGCCAAGAATGCAACCGCAGCGGCGATCTCCTCGGGAGCCCCAAGCCGGCCAAGCGGAATGCTCCCGAGCAGCGCCTCACGCTGCCCCTCGGGGAGTTCTCGCGTCATATCGGTATCGATGAACCCAGGCGCGACCACATTGACGGTGATCCCGCGCGGACCGATCTCGCGCGCCAGCGACTTGCTGAACCCGATGAGACCGGCCTTAGAGGCCGCATAGTTACACTGCCCGGCATTCCCGCTGACCCCCACCACCGAGCTGATGTTGATGATGCGCCCATGCCGCGCCTTGGTCATCGAGCGCATGCAAGCCTTACAGAGGCGAAAGGCCGACGAGAGATTGGTGTCCAGGATCTCGTCCCACTCCTGCGCTTTCATGCGCATCAGCAGATTATCGCGCGTGATCCCGGCGTTATTGACCAGGATGGTCGGCCGCCCGCCGAGCTGCTCTTCGACCGCAGCAAGCGCGGCTTCGATCGAGATCGGCTGCGTTACATCCAGGCATAAGCCAATCCCCACGCTATCCGCTTCGGCAAAACGCGCGGCAATACGAGACGCGCCACCATCGGTGGTCGCCGTGCCCGCAACCTTGGCGCCGAGTCGCGACAGTTCCGCAGCGATGGCCGCACCGATGCCACGGCTGGCACCAGTGACCAGGGCGATCTCTCCGTCGAGAATGGAATCAGGCATGAGCGCTCGCCTCGAGTGCGTGTGATAAACCGTCTGGATCGAACACTGGCAGAGTCGTCAGACGTTTGTCGATACGTTTATTCAGACCGGTCAGCACCTTGCCTGGACCGGCCTCGATGGCCAGTTGCACGCCCCGCTCGGCCACCGCTTGCACGGTCTCGACCCAACGCACCGGACTAAAAAGTTGTTGCGCTAAAAGCCCACGGATCTGCTCGGGTGACTCGGCCGTTTCCACATTAACATTATGGATAACCGGGATCGACGGCAGGTGAAGCTCGGTTTGCTCCAGCCGCGCGGCAAGGTCCGCAGCGGCATCCCGCATCAGCGCGCAATGCGAAGGCACGCTCACCGGCAGCAGCACCGCTCGTTTCGCGCCAGCGGCCTTGGAGGCATCGATCGCTCGCTGTACCGCATCACGCTCTCCCGCAATCACCACCTGCCCTGGGGCGTTAAAGTTGACCGGCTCCAGCACCTGATCCAGGGCCTGGGTCCGACAGAGTTCGACGACCGCCTCGTCATCCAGGCCCAATAGCGCCGCCATTGCGCCCGCCCCATCCGGAACTGCTGCTTGCATCAAACGCGCTCGCTCAGCCACCAGGCGCAGCGCATCCTCGAAGGTCAGTGCGCCCGCGCAAGAAAGCGCACTGTACTCGCCAAGACTGTGCCCGGCCATGACCGAGGGCATTGCACCGCCCTGCTCGCGCCAGACGCGCCAGACCGCGACCCCCGCAGCCAGCATCACCGGTTGCGTGTTCGTGGTCTGATCCAGGGCCTTCTTGGGGCCCTCTTGCATGAGCTGCCAGAGGTCGCGACCTAAGATCTGCGAGGCCTCATCAAAGGTGGCGCGGACTTGCGGATGGGCGACTGCGAGTTCGGCCAGCATGCCGAGTGCTTGCGAGCCCTGTCCGGGAAAAAAGAAAGCGGGATGCATGCTGATCGGTCGCTCCAATGGTCAGTAGCGCAGTAACGCCGAGCCCCAGGTAAAGCCGCCGCCAAACGCCTCCATCAGCACCGTCTGCCCGCGCTGGATGCGCCCGTCGCGGACGGCCTGATCGAACGCGAGCGGGATCGAGGCCGCCGAAGTGTTGCCGTGGTCGGTCACCGTGACCACCACCTGCTCCATGGCCAAATCGAGTTTGCGGGCGGTCGCTTTGATGATGCGCAGATTGGCCTGATGCGGCACCAGCCAGTCGATATCGGCGCGCGTCATATTGTTTGCCGCCAGGGTGTCGTCGACGATCGCCCCCAGGGTCGTGACGGCAACGCGGAATACCTCGTTGCCCTTCATCTGAATATACGGCGAGCCATTGCCGCCATTGCCGATGCCGGCCGGCACCTGCAACAGCTCACGATAGGCGCCATCGGCATGCAGGTGCGTCGAGATGATCCCCGGCTCATCGGCGGCACCGATGACCACCGCACCTGCCCCATCGCCGAAGAGCACGCAGGTACCGCGATCGGTCCAGTCGAGGATACGGGATAGGGTTTCGGCACCAACGACCAGGGCACGCTTGGCGCTGCCGGTGGCAATGAACTTCTCGGCCACAGCCAAGGCGTAGACAAAGCCGGTGCAAACAGCCTGCACATCGAACGCGGGACAGCCATGGTTTTCCAGGCGCTCTTGTAACAGGCAGGCGCTGCTCGGAAAGGTCTGATCCGGGGTGGTCGTCGCCACCACGATCAGATCCAGCTCCGAAGCCGCGACCCCAGCGGCCTCCAAGGCCGCGCGTGCCGCGCGCTCCGCCAGATCGACGCAGGTCTCATCGTCGGCGACGAAGTGGCGTTGGCGAATGCCCGTGCGCTCGCGAATCCAATGATCGGAGGTGTCGACCAACCGCTCCAAATCCTGGTTGGTCACGACCTTGGCCGGCAAGGCGCTGCCGGTACCGAGGATGCGCGTATAGCAGCGGCTCACGCCGACACCCGCGCGGATGCTTGCAATGACAGCGCGCGCGCTTCGCCCAGGTGCGCCTCAACCTCGCGTTCGATGCGCGCGATGACCCGCGAGCGAACCTCCTGATCGGCAATGCGCAGCGCATGCTCGAACGCCAGCTCGTCAGCACCGCCATGGCTCTTGATCACGATACCGCGCAGTCCAAGCAGACTGGCACCATTGTAACGACGTGGATCGACATCATCGCGAAACCCGCGCAGCACGGGCAGTGCCACCAAGCCGGACAGACGACTCAGCAGGTTGCGTCCGAAACGACGCTTCAACATCTGAGCGATGAGCGTGGCCACGCCTTCGCTTGCCTTCAATGCGACATTGCCGACAAAGCCATCCGAGACGACGACATCGACATCGCCGAGATAGATATCGTCACCCTCGACATAACCGACATAGTTCAGGGAACTCGCGGCCAGCAGCTCATGCGCGGCGCGCACCTGATCATTGCCCTTGATCTCCTCTTCGCCGATATTGAGCAGCCCCACGCGCGGCATCGGCAGCCCCTGCACGGCGCGCACGAGTTCACTGCCCATCACGGCAAATTGGAACAGGTGCTCGGCGGTGCAATCCACGTTGGCACCCAGATCGAGCATATGCGTCTGACCTTTGAGCGCCGGAATCGCGGTGATGATCGCGGGCCGGTCGATATGCGGCAAGGTCTTGAGCACGAATCGCGCCGTCGCCATCAACGCGCCGGTATTGCCGGCACTGACGCAGGCATCGGCCTCGCCCTGCTTGACCAGGTCGATCGCGACCCGCATCGATGAATCTTTTTTGCCGCGCAACGCCTTCGAGGGCAGCTCGTTCATCGCCACCTCTTGCGAGGCATGGCGCACAAGTACGCGCTCGTCACCCTCGGCCCAGCGCGGCAGATGCTCGGCGATCGCCTCTTCGCGGCCCACCAGGATCAAGCGACAATCCTGACGTTCGCCGAGAAAGCGCAGCGCCGATGGCACCACCACCCCGGGACCATGATCGCCACCCATGGCATCCAACGCGAAGGTCTGTGGAACAGCCAAATCGGTGTCTCCTGAGGGGATAGAGCCTGCTTGCAAACGCGATGGATGCGCGAATGACGGTCGCGACGCGCCCGTTTGCCCTAGGGCCTAGCGAGGCTAGCTGGCCAACACGGACGCGTCAGGGCAAGTGGGTGGACGACCTCAATCGTCCTTATCGATCACCTTGCGGCCGCGATAGAAGCCATCCGGGGTGACATGATGACGCCGGTGGATCTCACCGGTCGTGCCATCCTCGGAGAGGGTTGGGCGCGATAGCGCGTCGTGGGAACGGCGCATGCCGCGCTTCGAGGGTGTCTTACGATTTTGTTGAACGGCCATTTCGATCTCCGCGTGGGTCGCGATTAGTCCTGACTTTCAGTGTCGTCTCGTTGTGCTTCTTTGAGCGCCGCCAAGGTTGCAAACGGGCGCCGATGGTGATCCGCGCCCAGCGCCTGCTTCTCGCCTTCAACGCCGACCAATGCGGCGGCTGTGCTTGGCACCGGCGGGGGCTCGCACTGGCCATCCGGATGTCGAGGAATCGTTGGAACAGCCAAGATCAGCTCGTCTTCGATCAGATCGGACGCACGCATCAGCCGATCCTCCATCATGAGCGGTTCATACCGCGCCGGCAGGGCCTTGGCCTCATCGACCCCCTCGACCAGGGCGAGACTGACCGCCGCGTCAACCATGATGTCGTAGCGCTCAAAACACCGCTGACAGCATAATGGCAGTTCGGCGGCGACCTGGCCTAGTACAGTCGAGTGTCCGTCGATGTCACGCCCGAACGCGAACCGATAACGCACCGCGTTGGACGCCTTCGCGCTGGTTGGCGTCTTCGACTCCACGCCCCGCCACAGCAGCTTGGATAACCGGGGCAGACGCGCCAACGCCATCTCGCCCTCGAAGACCGAGCGCTGAGCGACCGCTTTTCGGGGGTCGAGAAGATCCGGAAAAGAGACCGACATAAGCCCTTAAATATAAAACGGGGATAGTAGCGCTGTCAACATCAGCCTCCTGTCAAAGCGAGCAGGACACCGGCGGCAACGGCCGAGCCGAGGACACCGGCCACATTCGGCCCCATCGCGTGCATCAGCAAGAAGTTGTGTGGGTTGCTCTCGAGACCGACCCGGTTGACCACGCGCGCGGCCATGGGGACCGCCGAGACACCGGCGGCACCAATCAAGGGATTCACCTTGCCGCCCGTGGCCCGGTACATGATCTTGCCCATCAACACGCCAGCGGCGGTGCCGATCGAAAACGCCAACGCCCCCAGCACCAAGATACCCAAGGTCTCGAGGGCCAGGAATTTTTCCGCCGACAGCCGCGAGCCGACCGCGAGCCCGAGCATGATGGTGACCACATTGATGATCTCGTTCTGCGCCGCCCGGCTGAGGCGCTCCACCACGCCGCTCTCGCGCAGCAGATTACCGAACATCAGCATGCCGATCAGCGGCGCCGCCGAGGGCAGTAGAAGCCCGCAGAGAATCATGACGACGAACGGGAAAAAGATACGCTCAAGGCGCGAAACCGGGCGTAGCTGCTCCATCACCACAGCGCGCTCCTTCTTGGTCGTGAACAAGCGCATGATCGGCGGCTGGATGATCGGCACCAAGGCCATGTACGAATAGGCCGCAACCGCGATCGCGCCCAGGAGATCAGGCGCCAGCCGCGAGGCCAGGAAGATCGCGGTCGGTCCGTCGGCCCCGCCGATGATCGCGATCGCCGACGCATCCTGCAACGTGAAATTGAACCCGGGCAAGGCATTCAACGCCACCGCCCCGATCAGGGTAGCGAAGATCCCGAACTGCGCCGCCGCGCCGAGCAGCAGGGTCGAGGGACGGGCGATCAAGGCGCCGAAATCGGTCAGGGCGCCGACACCCATGAAGATGAGGAGCGGAAAGATGCCGGTCTCGACACCGACACTGTAGATCATCCCGAAGAGACCATCGGGTCCGCCGATACCGGCCACCGGAATATTGGAGAGCACGGCGCCAAAACCGATCGGCACGAGCAGCAAGGGCTCGAACTTCTTTGCGATCGCCAGGTAGATCAGCCCGCAGCCGATCGCGACCATAAGCGCCTGCTGCCAAACGAGGTTGGCAACGCCGGTCGACTCCCACAGTGTGAGCAATGCATCCATCGACTCAGCCCAAGGCGAGCAACGGCGCGCCGAGCGCCACCGCGTCACCCTCCTTGACCCGAATATCGCCGACCCTGCCCGCCGAGGATGCGCGCACCTCGGTTTCCATCTTCATCGCCTCGAGCACCAAGAGCACATCGCCCGACGTGACGGTCTGATCAACGCGCACCTCGACGCGCACGATGGTCCCGGCCATCGGCGCGGTGATCACCCGTCCCTCGGTGATGGTCGAGACCTCATCGGCGGTCTCGGTGGAGCGCACGCGCTCAACCGCTCCCTGTGGCGATACCGTGACATCGTAGCCCTTGCCATTGACCTCAATGTGATAACACTCGGGCTCGGTGCTCACCGCCGGCGCGCTAACCGGAGTCGCAGCGGGGGCCGCAGCAGGCGCCGGCGCCGACTCGTCGATCGTCCAAGGCGGCGGCTCGAAGGCCGAGGCATCGCCGCGATGCTCGAGAAACTTGAGCCCCACCTGCGGGAACATGGCGTAGATCAGTACATCGTCGACCGAGGCTTTGGCAAGCCCGATGCCGCGCTCCTTGGCGATGCCATCAAGCTCCTTGCTCAAGCGCTCCATCTCCGGCGCCAGGTCATCGGCCGGACGTCCGGTGATCGGTACCTCGCCGTCCTTGAGCACCCGCGCCCGCAGCTCGGCGTTGACCGGTGCCGGCGTCGCGCCATAGGCACCGCGCAAGACGCCAGCGGTCTCGTTGGTGATGCTTTTGTAGCGTTCGCCCATGAGCACGTTGAGCACGGCCTGACTGCCGACAATCTGCGAGGTCGGCGTCACCAGCGGGATAAAGCCAAGATCCTCGCGCACCCGTGGGATCTCGTCGAGCACCTCGTCCATGCGCTCGGCGGCGCCCTGCTCGCGCAACTGATTCTCCATGTTGGTGAGCATGCCACCCGGTACCTGGGCGACCAGGATGCGCGAATCGACGCCCTTGAGCGAGCCCTCGAAGCGCGCGTACTTCTTGCGCACCTCGCGGAAGTAGGCCGCGATCTCCTCAAGCAACAGCAGATCCAGCCCAGTGTCGCGCGCGGTGCCGTCGAGGATCGCGACCAGCGATTCGGTCGGCGAGTGACCGTAGGTCATACTCATCGACGAAACTGCGGTATCGACCATATCGATGCCGGCTTCGGCGGCCTTGATGTAGGTCGCGGTGCTCATGCCGGTGGTCGCGTGGCACTGCATCGCGATCGGCACCGCGCAGCTCTCCTTCAGCCGCGTGATCAGCTGCTCGCAGACATAGGGGCGCAGCAGGCCGGCCATGTCCTTGATACAGATCGAATGGCAGCCGAAATCCTCGAGCCGCT
The DNA here is from genome assembly GCF_059621085.1 of Halochromatium sp. NSM3. Taxonomy (NCBI): domain Bacteria; kingdom Pseudomonadati; phylum Pseudomonadota; class Gammaproteobacteria; order Chromatiales; family Chromatiaceae; genus Halochromatium; species Halochromatium sp. NSM3. The sequence continues at coordinate 18,167 of NZ_JCAQIA010000022.1, forward strand.
TGCCCATGTCGACCCAGTAATCAATATCGTGCACCGGGCTCACGGTGTAGGACATCGTGCCCTGCGCATGGGCATCGGTCTCAAGCGCGGCGCGGATGGCCTGCTCCAGATTGCGCAAGTCGTTCATCGCATCGAAGATGCGAAACACATCAACACCGTTCTTAGCCGCGCGCTCGACGAATGCCGTCACCACATCGTCGGCATAATGCCGATAGCCGAGTAGATTTTGGCCACGCAGCAGCATCTGCTGACGCGTATTCGGCATCGCCGCCTTCAATGCGCGCAGGCGCTCCCAAGGGTCCTCGCCGAGATAACGGATGCAGGCATCGAAGGTCGCGCCGCCCCAGGTCTCCAGCGACCAGTAGCCGACCTGATCGAGCTTGGGCGCGATCGGCAGCATATCCTCGAGTCGCATCCGCGTCGCCAACAAGGATTGGTGGGCATCGCGCAGCACGACATCGGTGATGCCGAGAGGTGTCGGTTCGCTCATAGGCCTATGTTCCAGGTTGGATTCCACGTCAGGTTAGATGCCGGAGTCATTGCCGCCACCGCGATCGATAGCGGGTCACGGCTGCCGTGATCACCGCAATCAGCTCCGCATCCCCCGCCTGCCCAATCATCGGCGCCACAGGCATCGATGGGTGGGGTTGCGCGTCCATCGGGGACAAACGATGCGACAACCAGGACATGACCCGGAGTAACAGAACAAGCAACAGCAGGAAACTGAAGACAGTCCCCATGCCGATCGCCATCAAACTGAGGCTTTCTTTGATTAGGTTGGTATCGAGCATCGCTGCGCTCCGCTAGGGACACGACCGGGCAGTCGGCAACCGGGCTCGATGGCGGCTCCCGGGCGCCGAGCATGCCGCGTTCAGTCGTCGAAAGGATCACGGATCGTTAGGGTCTGGGTCCGATCGGGCCCGGTCGACACGATATCGACCGGCACGCCACCTAACTCGGACAAGGTGTCCAAATAGGTCCGCGCCTCCTTCGGCAAGGCATCGATCGACTCGGCGCCGACCGTCGAGGTCCGCCAGCCAGGCAGCTCGATGTAGCGCGGCGTACAGCGCTCGAGTTCCTCGGCGGTGATAGGCGGCGCATCCAGCTCACGACCATCAAGCTCGTAGGCGACGCAGATCCGCAACCGCTCCATCCCGTCGAGCACATCGAGCTTGGTGATGCAGAGCCCGGAGACGCTGTTGACGATGAAGGCCCGCCGCAGCGCCACCATGTCAAGCCAACCGCAGCGGCGTTTGCGCCCAGTGGTGGCCCCAAACTCGTGCCCGCGCGCGCCGAGTTGCTCACCGTCGGCATCGTGCAGCTCGGTCGGGAAGGGGCCACCGCCGACGCGGGTGGTGTACGCCTTGACGATCCCGAGCACATAGTCCAAGTCGAGCGGACCGACCCCGCTGCCACTGGCCGCGCCACCGGCGGTGGTGGTCGATGAGGTCACATAGGGATAGGTGCCATGATCGATGTCCAGGAGCGACCCTTGGGCGCCCTCGAACAAGACGTTAGCCCCCCCAGCGCGCAGGCGCGCAAGCTCACCGCTCACATCGGTCATCAACGGCAGGATCTGTTCGCGCTGGGTCATGACCTCGTCCAGACTGTGCTGGAAATCGATCGGCTCCGCCGCGAATTGCTGCTGCAGCACGAAATTGTGCTGCTCCAGCACCTCGCGCAGCCGTTCCTCGAACAGCGCGGGATCGGCCAGTTCGCCGAGGCGGATGCCGCGGCGCGCGATCTTGTCTTCATAGGCCGGGCCGATCCCGCGCCCGGTGGTGCCGATGGCCTTCTTACCGCGCGCCTTCTCGCGCGCGGCATCAAGCGCGATGTGATGCGGCAAGATCAGCGCGCAGGCGGGGCTGATCCCGATGCGCTCGCGCGCCGGAATCGCGCGTTGCTCGAGCATCGAGAGTTCGGTGAGCAACGCCTCGGGCGAGAGCACCACACCATTGCCGATCAGGCAACGCACTCCTGGGTGCAAGATGCCCGAGGGAATCAGATGCAGGATGGTCTGCTCGCCATCAATGACCAACGTGTGGCCAGCATTATGGCCGCCCTGGAAGCGCACCACCGCATCGGCGCGCTCCGTCAATAGATCAACGACCTTGCCCTTGCCTTCGTCACCCCATTGGGTGCCGATCACGACGACGTTCTTACCCATGGATTCCTCTTCTTCTCCTCGCGGGACTGCCTCAAGTGGCCTCGTCTGGCACCAGCTGCCAGACGCCATCGACCTGAGCCAGTCGCTCGCAACAATTGTAGTCACGTGGGGTCCCGCGCTGTCCGGGTAGCTCATGGAGCACCTGGCGCCCTTGCGCGCGCAAGCGCTCAACCGCGCGCTGGAGTGCGGGATCGGGGTCCCAAGGCACGAGCACGGCGCCCGAGGCGGCCTCATCATCCGCAGCTCGGGCCGAGAGTGCAATCAACCCCTTGAGATCGGAGCTGAAGCCAACTGCGGGCCGGGCCCGGCCGAAGACCTGTCCGATATCGTCATAACGCCCACCGCGCGCGATCTCGAGTCCCCAGCCCGGCGCGAAGGCGGCGAAGACCACGCCGGTCTTGTAGGTGTAACCGCGCAGCTCGGCCAGATCGAAGTGGACCGGAAGCCCCGGCAGCCAATGCGAGAGTTCATCGGCCACCGACTTCAGCCGATCGAGTGCCTTGAGCACTTGCGGATCAGCCGCGCGCAAGGCCGAGCTTGCGCGCGTCAGCGCATCCTCGCCATTGAGTTCGACGAGCGACAGCAGCATGCCGCCGACCGGTCCAGCGACCCCGGCCTCGGCAATGATCGCCTCAATCTCGGCGCTGGCCTTGCGCTGCAGCGCATCGAACAGGCGCAGCTCGTCGGCGCGTGTCAACCCCGCCTGCTGGATCAGTCCGCGATAGATGCCGACGTGGCCGAGATCCAGGTGCGGCGATTCGATCCCAGCGGTCTCCAGGGTGCGGACCAAGAGGCGCAGCACCTCGACATCGCTCGCGGGCCCGTCGTGGCCGTAGATCTCGGCACCGATCTGCAGCGGGCTGCGGGTGCCAGCGAAGCCATCGGTGCGCGTGTGCAAGACCGTGCCCAGATAGCAGAGCCGCGTCGGGATCTCACGGCGCAGATGATGCGCGTCGATGCGCGCGACCTGTGGGGTCATATCGGCGCGCACCCCGAGCATGCGCCCGCTCAGCTGATCGGTCAGCTTGAAGGTCTGCAAGTCCAGATCCCGACCGGTGCCGGTCAGCAAGCTGTCCAGATAATCGATGAATGGCGGGATGACCAGCTCATAGCCCCAGCTCTGATAGAGGTCGAGCAGGCAGCGCCTGAGACGCTCCAGTTCGGCCGCCCGAGCGGGCAGCACTTCTTCGATGCCAGTCGGCAACAGCCAACGCTCGTCGTTCATGAGATGAGGCTCAGTTGACCAAGTAGAGGAGCGCGACGCCGCTGATCATGCTCAGGAGTCCCGACAGACGCAGCTGGCGGGCATCCTGTGCAGCAACCTGCAACAACAGCCGGCGGAAACCATTCGGAGCGAGAAAGGGCAGTAGCCCCTCGATGACGAGCATCAGGGACAGTGCCAGCAGCAAGGCATGCCACATGGATCAACCGGTGCGGTAGCGAACGTCGTGGAATAAAGAATCGCGCGATGATTGCAGAACCATTTCGAGCTGTCCATGCGGCGGGTCAGATCGAGGGAGATCGCAATCCCGATGGGCGGGACAAAAACAAGGCCCGGCAGCTCGGCTACCGGGCCTGTCGACCTCCATCCGGGAGCGGATTAAGGCATGGTCGAGCCCGTTCCCGGGAAGTTGACCGCATCGCTCAAGGCTGCCGCAGCCCCGGGATCTTGGGAATTGAAGAAGCGGAAGAACTCCGAGTCCGGCGACAGCACCAGCGTGCTGTCCTTCTGGGCAAAGGTCCGACGGTACGCGTCCAGACTCCGATAGAAGGCGTAGAAGTTCGGATTGCGCTGGTAGGACGTCGCGTAGATCTCCGCCGCCCGACCATCCCCCATACCACGGGTCTCCTCGGCCTCGCGATAGGCATCGGCGATGATGACCGTGCGTTGGCGATCGGCGTCGGCTTGAATGCGCTCTGCGGCCTCGGCACCCTTGGCGCGGAGATCACGGGCGACACGCTCGCGCTCGGCGCGCATCCGGTTATAAACCGACTCGCTCACCTCGGGAGGCAGGTCGATCTTCTTCACGCGCACGTCGAGCACCTCGACGCCTAGCTCAGCGGCCTGGGTATCACTGACCTTGGTCAGCGCCTTCATCAGCGCGATCCGGTCCTCGGTGACCACCTCTTGGATGGTGCGCTTACCGAACTCATTGCGCAGTTCGGTATTGACGCGCTCCGAGAGCAGCCGCTCGGCGCGTGCACTGTCGCCACCGGTGGAGCGGAAGAATTGGGCCGCGTTGTTGATCCGCCACTTGGTATAGGAATCGACGATCACATCCTTCTTCTCGATCGTCAGGAACCGTTGTGGCCGCGAGTCGAGGGTCTGGATACGCGCATCGAAGCGCATGATGTTGTTCAGCACCGGCACCTTCAGATGCAGGCCAGGATCATAGTCGCTCTTGACGATCTCACCGAGTCGCAGCTTGATCGCCGTCTCCCACTGCTGCACGGTGAAGAATGACGCATAGACGATCAGCGCCAGCAACGCGACGGCGATCGGGATCAGAATCTTCTTGATGTCATCCATCAGCGCGAACTCCGGTCGCGGGACACGTCACGGATCTGAGACGGCGTCGAGCGCGAGCTATCTTGATTCGAATCGGTCCCACCGAGCATCGAGGTGCGCGGTGGCGAGATCGTTGCCGGCTGTTTGCGCATGATCTGATCCAACGGCAGATACATCAGGCTGTTGCCCTGCGGCACATCGATCAGCACCATGTTGCTGCCGGTCAGCACGGATTCGATCGTCTCCAGATAGAGACGCTCGCGCGTGACCTCCGGCGCTTTCTCGAATTCGGCGCGAATCGCATTGAAGCGCGAGGTTTCACCTTCGGCCGAGGCGATGACCCGATCCCGATAGGCCTTGGCCTCGGCAACGGCCCGCGCCGCCTCACCACGCGCCTGCGGCAGAATCTCGTTGGCGTAGGCCTCGGCCTTGTTCTCGAGGCGCTCCTTGTCCTCGCGCGCCTTGATGGCATCGTCAAAGGCATCCTTGACCTGCTCCGGTGGCTTCGCCGGCTGCATGTTGACCGAGGTGACGATCAGTCCGGTCTTGTACTCGTCCATCAGATTCTGCACGCCCTGCCGAATCAGGTCAGCCACCGCGCCACGTCCCTCGGTGAGGATGAAGTCGAGCTTGGCGCCGCCGACGGTCTTGCGCACCACAGTTTCGGTCGCGTCACGCAAGGTCTTCATCGGCGCCTGATCCTGGAAGAGATAGTTCGAGGCGTCTTGGATGCGAGACTGCACCGTGAGTTCGACGTCGACGATATTCTCATCGCGGGTCAACATCGCAGCCTTGTGGCTGAACGAGGAGATCTCATCCACATTGACGATTTCGACGCGCTCAATCGGCCAGGGGATGCGCCAATGCGGCCCCGGAGCGGTGGTTTTGACATAGGCGCCGAAGCGCAAGACGACACCGCGCTCGGCCGGATCGACGATGTAGATACCGGTCAGGAGCCAGGCGACGAGGAGGCCGGCGCCAAGCACGCCGAGCATGGTCAGACTGAAGTCGCGGCCACCGGACCCGCCACCGCCGCCACTTGGACCCTTACCCCCGAACAGGCCGCCGACCCGCTCCTGAAGCTTGCGCACGATCTCGTCGAGATCAGGCGGCCCGCCCTGATTGCCAGGGCCGCCCTGGTTGTTACCCCAGGGATCCCGGTTGCCACCTCCCGGTTCATTCCAGGCCATACGTGCTCCGATTACGCTCTGTTGTGTCGTGACAGTTGCCAGCCGACGGTTGACGCCGCTGTTGATGAAATGCCGCCCGCTCCTCGCTTATCAAGGACAGGCACTCGACCAAAACCAAGCATTGTACGTGGCCGCCGCCCTGTCCGACAACGCCGGCCGGTCAAGCGATCAGCCAGCGATCAGCCGCTGGATGAACCCGCGCGCCTTAGCCACCGCTGACCTGATCGAGGACCGCATTCGCGTCCGCTCGTTCCCCGGCCGATGTCGATGCGCCTTCTTCAGGCTCGAGTCGGCACCGCCGCCAGCGCGCATCGCCTTGCAGCGAACGCTCGAACTGGTGGCGCGACAGCTCGACATCCATGCGCCAACCGCCCTGTTCGGTCCCGGCATCTTGCAGAACGCGCGCGTGCTCGAACAACCAGGCGCGCAGGGCGCCGTCACTCGGCCCAAGCAGCAGCGCTTCGCGCACCAGTTCGCCACGCAAGCGCTCGCTCAGGGCCTGCGCCAGCAGATCCACGCCCGCACCGGTCTGCGCCGACATCCAGACACGCCAGACCTGCCCCTTGGCATCGCGATCCAAGCGCGGCGGACGATCCGCAACCAGATCGATCTTGTTGTAGACCAACAATTGCGGACAGTCTTGCACGCCGATCTCGCTCAACACCGCGTCGACATCGCGGATGCGGCGCTCGCGCTCCGGCGAGGCGGCATCGATGACGTGTAACAGGAGCGCCGCTTCACGCGTCTCCTGCAGCGTCGAGCGAAAGGCCGCGACCAGCTCATGCGGCAGGCCGTTGATGAATCCGACCGTATCGGCCAGGACCGCCGCCGGACCCTCCGGGAGCGACAGCCGGCGCAGCGTCGGATCCAGGGTCGCGAAGAGTTGATCGGCCTGGAACACGCCGGCTGCGGTCAAGCGATTGAACAGGGTCGACTTACCGGCGTTGGTATAGCCCACCAATGACAGCGTCGGCACCTCGGCGCGATCGCGGGCGCGGCGGCCCTGTTCGCGCTGGGTCTCGACATGGCTGAGCCTGTCGTTGAGCAGTGCGATGCGCCGCCCCAAGAGTCGGCGGTCGGTCTCGAGCTGGGTCTCACCGGGTCCGCGCAGCCCGATGCCACCCTTCTGCCGCTCCAGATGGGTCCAGCCGCGCACCAGCCTGGTCGAGAGATGTTTGAGCTGCGCCAACTCGACCTGCAGCTTACCGTCGGCCGAGCGCGCGCGCTGGGCGAAGATGTCCAGGATCAACCCGCTGCGGTCGACCACGCGACAGGCGAGCAGGCGCTCCAGATTACGCTCCTGAGCCGGGCTCAGCGCATGATCGAAGATCACCAGCTCGGCCGCCGTGGCCTCGACCAGCGCGCGCAGCTCCTCGGCCTTGCCCGAGCCGATGAACAGCCGTGGATCCGGCGTCTCGCGGGAGCCGCCCAAGGTGCCGACGATCTCGGCCCCGGCCGCCTGGGCCAAGAGTCGAAACTCCTCGACCGCATCGGCCGCGACGCTCTGACCCATCGCGATCTGAACCAGCACCGAGCGTTCACCAGCCTTTGGGCGCTCAAACATGAGGCCACCCAGAGGCAGGGGGCGTCAGATCTGGCCGGTGGCTTGCGAGTCGGTGGCGTGCAAATTGCGGCCGTTGCTGTGCGAAAAGCGCGATCAGCCTTCGTCCTCCTCGATCGCATCCTCTTGCGGCTGCGGAAGCTTGACGTTGCGGGTCGGCACCACGGTCGAGATCGCGTGCTTGTAAATCATTTGGCTGACGTTGTTCTTTAGCAGCACGACGAATTGGTCGAACGATTCGATCTGTCCTTGCAACTTGATGCCGTTCACCAAAAAGATCGAGACCGGAACGCGTTCTTTGCGCAAGGCGTTCAAAAACGGATCTTGCAGACTCTGCCCCTTGGACATGGGCGCTTCTCCTTGTTGTTGTCACGGACCGGTGTCACCACGGCGGCGCATGAGACGAATCCGGTAAAGTCACGGAAGATAGCACAGAGCCGAAAGCGCGTGTCTCGGTGGTTTTACTGACCACCACCGCCATCAACGACCACTATTGCCGGTCGAGAAAGGCCTCGACAAGCGCCAGCGCCTCCTGCTCGACTCGCGCGCCCTCCCAGAGCCAACGGCCCTCGGACTCGGCCCGCAGCCAGGTATATTGCCGCTTGGCCAACTGTCGGGTCGCGATCAATGCCCTCTCCTGCATCTGCTCCCAACTCAGCGCGCCACTCAGATAGGCCCAGAGCTGACGATAGCCCACAGAGCGCAGCGCGGGAAGCTCGGCGTTGAGGTCGCCACGCGCATACAGGCGGCGCACCTCCTCCTCGAAGCCAGCCGCCCACATCGCCTGCAGGCGCGCGGCGATGCGCTGATGCAGGGTCGCGCGCTCGGCGGGCGAGCGCACCAGGATCAACACCCGATACGGCAACGCGGCACCGCCCTCTCGACGCCAAAGCTCGCTCATCGGACGTCCGCTGACCAGGAACACCTCAAGCGCCCGCTGCACCCGCTGCGGGTCATTGGGATGCACCTTGGCCGCGCTCGCCGGGTCCACCTCGGCGAGCCAGGCGTGCATCGCCGCAGCCCCTTCGCGCGCGTGACGCTCGGCGAGGACCGCTCGGATCTCGGGGTGGGCGGCGGGCAACGCCGAGAGACCGCCGACGAGCGCGCGCCAGTAGAGCATGGTCCCGCCGACCAACAGCGGCACGCGCCCGGCGGCCGTGATCTCGGACATGGCCATCAGCGCATCCTCGCGAAAGCGCGCCGCCGAATAGGCCTCGCTCGGGTCGCAAATATCCACCAGACGATGTGGAACGCGCGCCAGCACGCTCGGACTCGGCTTCGCGGTGCCGATATCCATGCCGCGATAGACCATCGCCGAGTCGACACTGATCAACTCGCAGGGCAAGCGCTCAGCCAACACCAGCGCCAACTCGGTCTTGCCGGACGCGGTCGGGCCAGTGACGAAGATCGCCGGCGGCCGCATCAGCGCCCGCGCCAGAACAATCGGTCCAGATCCTGATGCGAGAGCTTGATCCAGGTCGGGCGGCCATGATTGCACTGATCGGCACGTTCGGTGCGCTCCATCGCCCGCAGCAACGCATTCATCTCCGGCAAGGTCAGCTGCCGATTGGCCCGCACCGAGCCGTGACACGCCATGGTCGAGAGCACCTGGTCGATCGCGGCGCGCAGACGATCACTCGAGCCCTCGGTGAGCAGATCGGCCAGCAGATCGCGTAGCAGTTGCTCGCCATCGGCGCCGCCGAGGATCGCCGGAATCGCGCGCAGCAGCAGGCGTTGCGGCCCGGTGCGATCGACACTGACGCCAAGCCTTGCCAGCAGCGCCTGCTGCTCTTCGACAAGATCGGCCTCGCGCGCCGAGACCGCGAGCGCAATCGGCACCAACAGCGGCTGTTGTTGCACATCACCCTGGCTCCAGCTCGCCTTCAGCCGCTCATAGCCGATACGCTCATGGGCCGCGTGCATATCCACCAGGATCAGCCCATCGTCCACCTGTGCCAGGATGAAGACCCCGTTCAACTGCCCGATCGCATAACCGAGCGGCGGCAGATCGGAGTCTTGGCCGAGGCCATCGGCTTCATTGGCGGCCGGGTTGGATAATGAATCCGAGAAGGGGTTCGGCAGCGGGCTCGACAGCGGAGGATTGGCCTGCTGGGTATTCAGCAACCCTGCGGCATCGGCATCGTCATCAGCATTGGTATCGGGCATCTGCAGGGCCAAGGCCGCCGCATAGGCGCTGCGACCATCGCTCACCCGCAAGGGGAGCCGAGGCTGGCTCGGGGCGCGTGACTGAGGCTGACTCGGGGCCGGCGCGCTGCTTGCGGGTTCGGCGGGGCGCCGCCCTTCAGGCCATTCCGGCAACCCGCTATCGGCTTGCTGATGGCTCGGCGTCGCGCCCTCGGCAAGCCGCCGATGCAGGCTGCGAAACAGGAAATCGTGCACCTGCCGTCCCTCGCGGAACCGCACCTCCTGCTTGGCTGGATGGACGTTCACGTCGACCTGCCGTGGATCGAGCCGCAGATCGAGGACATAGGCCGGATGGCGCGCATGATGCAGCACATCTTGAAACGCCTGCCGAACCGCGTGCGCAACCAGCTTGTCGCGCACCATGCGGCCGTTGACAAAGAAGAATTGCAGGTCGGCCTGGCTGCGCGAGAACGCCGGCCGCGCCACCCAGCCGCTCAGCGCCAGACCCACAGCTTGCTCGTCAATCCTCAGCGCCTGCTGCACAAAGGCATCGCCGAGCAGGGTCTCTAGGCGCTCGCTGCGGGCACCAGCCAGCAGCGGCGCTGTCTCGAGAGGCCGCAGCGCAGACGTCTCGGCAGCCGGCAACGGCGCTGTGGTAGCTGGCAGCGGCGACGCCTCGGCATCGGCGCGCAGATCGAACAGCTCGCGACCGTTGTGCCGCACGCGAAAGGCGACATCGGCGCGAGCCAGCGCCATGCGCCGAATCAACTGCTCGATGTGGCCGAGTTCGGTGCGCTCGGTGCGCAGGAACTTACGCCGCGCCGGGATCCGATAGAACAGATCCCGGACCTCGACCGAGGTGCCAACCGGATGCGCGGCCGGCTCGGGAGCCTCAAGGGTATCGGTGCCATCGGCTCGCAGCCGCCAGCCATGCTCGGCCCTCCGAGCGCGCGAGATCAGCTCGAGCCGCGCCACCGACGCGATGCTCGGCAGGGCCTCGCCGCGAAACCCGAGGCTGGCGACGGCCTCGAGATCCTCCAGGCTGCTGATCTTACTGGTGGCATGCGGGGAGACCGCCAGGATCAGATCCTCGCGCCCGATCCCGTCGCCATCATCGCGTACCTGGATGCGCTTGATCCCGGCCTGCTCGAGTTCGACCTGGATCTCGCGGGCGCCGGCGTCGAGGCTGTTCTCGAGCAATTCCTTGACCACCGAGGCCGGGCGCTCGATGACCTCGCCAGCGGCGATCTGATTGATGAGCAGTGGTGGTAACAGACGAATACGTGACATCTGTCGATGGAAGCAGAAACCCGGCGGCACGGCAAGCCGTCTTGCGCGCCGGCTCGCCGCTGCCCCCTCGATGCTCACGGGATCTCGCCCGCCAGCGCCCTGGAGTTTGGCGCTGAACTCAGCTGCCCGGGATGATCAGCACCTGGCCGGAACGGATCTGGTCGCCCTGGAGCTGGTTGAGATCGCGCAAGACGCTCAGATTGACATTGTGATTGCGTGCGATTTCCGAGAGGGTATCGCCGGACTGGATGCGATAGCGCCGGGCGCTTGCCGTCGCCGCCTTCGACAGCGCGCTCGGGGTGGACTCGGCAAAATGCGTTCCCGGCGGGGAATACTCGTCGAAAAACTCGACAATGCCCTCGAGGATGGCCGCAGCCAGCCTGTTCTGGTAGCGCGTATCGCGCAGGCGCTTCTCTTCATCTGGATTCGAGATGAAGGCCGTCTCGACCAGCATCGATGGAATATCCGGCGACTTGAGCACCGCAAAGCCGGCTTGCTGAATGCGCTGCTGATGCACCTCGCCGAGCCGCTGCAGCTTGGCCAAGACCTTGGCGGCCGCGATGCTGCTGAGTTCGATGGTGGCGTTCTGACTCATCTCGATCAGCACCGAGGCGAGCAGATCATCGCGTTGCTTGAGATCGACGCCGCCGATGAGATCGGCGCGGTTCTCACGCTCGGCTAGCCAGCGCGCGGCCTCGCTGGTGGCGCCGCCGGCCGAGAGGGTGAAGACCGAGGAACCGCGCACGCGCCGATCATGGAAGGCGTCGGCATGGATCGAGACGAAGAGGTCCGAGCGGTGCTTGCGCGCGATCGCGATGCGCTGCCGCAAGCTGATGAAGCGATCGTCGTTGCGCACCAGCACCGCACGCATGCCGGGATGGGCGTCGATGCGGGTGGCGAGCTTGCGCGCGATGGCCAGGGTGATGTCTTTCTCGCGCGTCCCGTTCGGCCCGACGGCGCCGGGGTCCTTGCCGCCGTGGCCGGCATCGACGGCGATGACCAGATCGCGCCTCGCCGGACGCGGGTCCGGTAACGATGGCTGCTCGCCCGCCGCTTGTGCGCGCGGCGATAAGTCGATCACCAAGCGGTGGCCGTAGGTCTTGTTCGGTGCCAGTTGAAAGCTTTTCGCGCGCACCGGCTGCTTGAGATCCAACACGATGCGCAGATCATCGCCCGCGCGCACCCCACTGCGCAGACCGGCAACCACGCGATCATCGCCAGCGGGCGCGGGGAGGTCGGCCTCGAGACGGGCATCGATGAGATCGACGACGAGCCGATCCGGATTCTCCAGCGCGAAGACCTTGTGCTCGATCGGCCCCGCCAGGTCGACGACGAAGCGCGTGTACTCAGGCCCGTTCCACATGCGCGCGCCATCGACACCGACCTGTTCGCCAAAGGCCAAACCGCTCAGGCCCATGAGACTGATCAAAAGACTGTATCGAACCAGCATCCAAAGCATGCGTGAGGCACCCATCCGTCGTCGCGGCCACCCTGTGTACGGTGGCATTTTTACCTCTTAGAGCATAGTCGTCGCGCGCGACTTTTCCAAGTCTGAACGGCTGCTTGGAAGGGTTTCTTGACGACGTCTCGAGTTCACTGTAGCGCTGATGCCACTGGACGTGAGCGCCGCTCAATCGGCGCGCGCCAAGGCCGCCAGCAGGGGCGCCCATTGCGGGCACGCGGCGAGCCTGATCCGACGACGTTCGCCAGCATGTCCTGCTGCGTAATCCGCAGCATGCTCCCCGCCAGGCCCCCCGGCATACTCAATGAACAACTCGAGATCCGCCGGTGGCAGCGCGCCAGCGCCCCGCTCGGGCCATTCGACCAGGATCAAGCCGGGACGCTCGAGCAGGTCGCGTAGCCCGAGATAGTCAAGCTCCTCGGGATCGGCCAGGCGATAGAGGTCTAGATGTACCACCGGGGGCTCAACCGCCTCATAGGGCTCGATCAGGGTATAGGTCGGGCTGCGCACGGGCGCCTGATAACCGAGCCCGCGCAGCAGACCGCGCACTAAGGTGGTCTTCCCGGCGCCCAGCTCGCCGTGCAGATAGATCACGCCGCAGTACGACCGAAGCAGCGTGGCGAGGCGCGCGCCGAACTCGAGCTGCGCGGCCTCGCCGGCCACCTCGAGTGTGATCGGAGCCTGTGCGTGACGCATCATCATCTCTCGGGCTGTCTGTCGGCCCGTCTCTCGGTCAACCCGAGCAAGGGCCGCAAGGCGGCGATCAGATCGCTCGCGATCAGGCCGCGCTCACCCTGCTTGGCCGCACGATCGCCAGCCGCCGCGTGCAAGCAGACGCCCACCTCGGCCGCTAGGACCGGCTCCAGCCCCTGCCCGAGGAGCGCGGCAATGATGCCGGTGAGCGCATCGCCCATGCCAGCGCTGGCCATGCCTGGGTTGCCGTCGATACAGAGGGCGCTCGGGCGCGGCCCGGGGCCTTGGATCAGGCTGCCGGCGCCTTTCAGCACCACGACTCCGCCATAGCGCGCCTGCAGTTGCCGCACCGCGCCCGGGCGATCGGCCTCGACCTCGGCGATCGAGCGACCGAGCAGCCGTGCGGCCTCACCGGGGTGCGGCGTCAGCACCCAGTCCTCGCGACGCCGTGGCGACTGGGCGAGCAGGTTGAGTCCGTCGGCATCCAGTACCAGCGGGATGTCGGCCGCGAGCACGCGCTGATAGAGGGCCTGGCCCCAAGTACCCTGCCCCAGCCCCGGCCCGAGCGCGACCACGGTCGCGCGCGACAGGGCGTGATCCATCGCGGTCTCAGGCGCGGTCTCAGCCGCGTTCGGCTCGGCAATTCCATGCACCATCAGCTCCGGCCGGCTCAGGTTCAGCACCGCCGCATGCGCTGGATGCGTCGCGATGGCGACGCGACCGACACCCGTGCGCAAGGCCGCTTCCCCCGTCAGCCGGGGCGCGCCGCTCATGCCGGCATCACCACCGACCACCAACAGAAACCCCAGGTCCCCCTTGTGCGCGCTGCGACGCTGCGGTGGCAGCAACCGCTGTTGCTGATGCCAGTCGATGCGACGCGCGGCCGGGATCTCGCTCGCGTAGATCAGCGCCGGCACCCGCAGCGCATCAAAACAAATCTCGCCGCAATAATCGGGACCACGGCCGGTGAAAAGACCACACTTGAGGCCGATGAAACTGATGGTGACTGCGGCCTCGACCGCAACGCCCAACACGCGACCACTATCGGCATGCAAGCCGGAAGGAATATCGAGCGCCAGGACCGGCGTCCGCGCCGCATTGCACTGCGCCACCGCATCCGCCCAGCGCCCGCTCACTGGCCGCTCGAGACCGGTGCCCAGTAGGGCATCGACGATCAGCTCAGCATCGGGCGGCAGTCGCGTAAAGGGCTCGACGCTACCGCCCGCATCCCGGTAGGCGCGCGCGGCGGCCAAGGCCGGGCCGCTGAGATGATCATGCTCACCCAGCGTCAGCAGGCGCACCCCGAGCCGGTGTTGATGCGCGAGCCGGGCGAGTACATAGCCATCACCGCCGTTATTGCCAGCACCGGCGAGGACCACGATCGAGCCCGCTTGCGGCCAGCGCGCGCGTAATGCCGAGAACGCCGCAGCCCCGGCCCGCTCCATCAGTTGCTCGGCGGCAATCCCTTCTTGCTCGATCGCGGCCTGATCCAAGGCCCTGACCTGCGCGGCGCGATAGAGCGCCCGGGGGAGCTGTTGCCTGTCGGGTAACGGACGCGTCATGTCATTCCTCCAGCGCCAGGGTCGGCGCCTACTTGGGATCAGTCGAGGGCGCAGGGCCAACCCACGCCGATGACAGACCGCGCCCCATCAGAGCCGCAAGAGCGCGGCGCGATAGTGCGCCAGCTCGGCAATCGATTCCTTGATATCGGACAGCGCTAGATGGGCGCCTTCCTTCTTGACCGCCTCGGCCACCTGCGGTGCCCAGCGCTGCGCTAGAATCTTCACCGTGCTGACATCCAGGTTACGATAATGGAAGAAGGATTCGAGTTGCGGCATCCAACGGGCCAGGAACCGGCGATCCTGACAGATGCTATTTCCGCATAGCGGCGAGGCCCCAGTCTTGCACCAGACCTCAAGGAACGCCAGTGTCTGTCGCTCGGCCGAGCGCTCGTCCTCGCTGCTGGCGCGCACCCGCTCGAGCAAGCCTGATTGGCCATGGTGGTCGCGGTTCCACTCGTCCATGGCCGCTAGCACATGCTCGGGCTGATGGATGGCGATCACCGGCCCCTCGGCGAGGATGTGCAAATGGGTGTCGGTCACCAGGGTGGCGATCTCGATGATCTGGTCGCGCAACGGATCAAGCCCGGTCATCTCCAGATCGATCCAGATCAGGTTCTCTTGGTTTACCACAATCACTCCACAGGGTTTGAAAGGCGGCTCGATGCCGCACTTGCATCAGTGAGCCTCAATCGCTCAAAGTCTCATTGCCCAACGTCACAGATTGACCACCGATCTTGCGGAGAATCTCATGATCCAACCATCCATGCCGAGCCTTGTCCTTGCATCACTCCTGACAGCCAGTCTCGGAGCCCAGGCCGAAGAGGCGGTCGACGCGCAAGCGCTAGTCGATCAGAACTGCACCAGTTGCCACGGCACCGAGGTCTACACGCGTGACGAGCGCCGCGTCGAGTCGCTCGACGCCTTGCACGGCCAGGTGCGGATGTGCGAACAAAACCTCGAGCTGACCTGGTTCGATGACCAGGTCGACGCCGTCACCACACTGCTCAACCGCAAATACTACAACTTCGAGCCTTGAGCCCAGGGTTGAGCGCGAACGGACGGCTCGCACATGCCTCGGCGGCGTCTCTCGGAGCGACAGATCACGCGCATCCAACACATTCAGGAGCGTCGCCGCAGTAAGGTCGAGGCGCGCGCCGCGCTTGCGCTCGACGAGATCGGCGACGAGGCCGCGCGCGATGGCCTCGTCGTCGTCCGCCACGGCGCCAACCTGATCGTCGAGGATCAGCAAGCGCACCGCCACCACTGCGTCACCCGACAGCACATCGGCCATCCTGTCTGCGGAGATCGGGTCGTTTGGCAACCCTGTGGCCCGCAGGCCGGCGTGATCACCGCGATCCACCCGCGCGATACCCTGCTCAGCCGACCCGACGCCAGCGGCGCCGAGAAGCCGCTCGCCGCCAATATCGGCCTGCTGATCGTCGTCGTGGCGCCACAACCACCACCGACCGGGTTCTTGATCGACCAGTATTTGGTCGCCGCAGAGCGCATCGGGGTCGCGGCGCTGATCCTCTGCAACAAGATGGACCTGCTCGATGAGACAGCGCGCGCGTGTTTTCTCGACGCGCTCCAGCCGTATGCCGAGATCGGCTATCCGCTGCTGCCCTTGAGTCTGAAGCACGACCCCAGCCTTGGCCCCCTGCGCCAGCGCTTTGCCGGCCACTGCGGGATCTTGGTCGGCCAATCCGGCGTCGGCAAGTCCTCCCTCATCCAGGCGCTGCTGCCCGATCTCGAGGTACAGATCGGCGCCTTATCCGGCGCTACCGGACTCGGCCGACATACCACCTCGACGGCCACCAGCTACCGGCTCGAGTCGGGCGGCCGGCTCATCGATTCCCCCGGCGTGCGCAGCTTTCGACTCGGCGCCATCGAACGCGCGGAATTGGAGCAGGGGTTCCCGGAGTTCCGGCCGTTCATCGGACGCTGCCGCTTCAGCAATTGTCAGCATCACCAAGAGCCCGAGTGCGCGATCCGCGCCGCCTGTGCCGAGGGCGCCATCGCGCCGACACGCCTACGCGCCTTCCATCAACTGGCCAAGACCATCACGCGCGGCGGCGCGCGGACTCAGGAGTGAGAGTGAGGCGGGGGTTCCGGCAAGATGATGTTGACCTCCAAGATCTCTTGGCTGTCCTCTTGCTCATAGCTCACCGACACCGCGTCGTTATCGACGGCGACATATTTACGGATCACCGCGACGATTTCCTCTTGTAATTTAGGCAGGTAAAAGGGGCGATCACGCGCGGCGCGGTCGTGCGCAACGAGGATCCGCAGCCGCTCCTTGGCAACGGAGGCCGACCCCTTGCCGGACTCGGAACTGTTGCGGAAATAGTCGATGAGACCCACCAATCACCCCCTAAATAATCGGCTGAACAACCCCTTCCGCTCTGGGTCCAGAAAACGTATCGATCGCTCCTCGCCCAGATAGCGGGCCACCATATCGCTGTAAGCCAGACCGGCATCGGACTCCTGATCCAGAATCACCGGATTGCCGGCATTGGACGCATTCAGGACGGCCTTGGATTCAGGGATGACGCCGAGCATGTAGAGCGCCAGGATCTCCTGCACATCCTCGAGCCCGAGCATCTCACCACGGGCAACCCGCTCCGGCGAGTAGCGCGTGAGCAACAGGAACTCACGGATCGGCTCCTGGTTCTCGAGCGCTCGCCGCGACTTGCTCGAGAGGATACCCAACATGCGATCGGAATCGCGCACCGAGGAGACCTCGGGGTTGGTCACCAACACCGCGTCATCGGCGTAATACATCGCCATCAGGGCGCCGTGCTCGATCCCGGCCGGCGAGTCGCAGACGATGTATTCATAGGTCTTGCCAAGCTCGTCAAGAACCTGCCCCACCCCCTCCTGGGTCAAGGCCTCCTTATCACGCGTCTGCGAGGCCGGCAGAATAAACAGGTTCTCGCATCGCTTATCACGAATCAATGCCTGATTCAGATTGGCTTCGCCGTTGATGACGTTGGCAAAATCATAGACCACTCGCCGCTCGCAACCCATGACTAGATCCAGGTTCCGCAGCCCGACATCAAAGTCGATGACCACCGTGCGATGTCCGCGCTGGGCGAGGCCCATGGACATGGCTGCGGCGGTCGTGGTCTTGCCGACGCCCCCTTTACCCGAGGTGATGACGATCGTTCTGGCCAAGTCGGACTCCCCTTGTGTGTGTTGATCTCGTGTGTTGACCCAATGGCAAAACCGCGTGCGAGCCACGACCACTAGGAGCCTGGCTACAGTGGCTCGATACGCAAGATCTCATGATCCAGGAACACCTGGATTCGGCAGCCTTTGAGCGCGGCCGGAATCTTATCGCTGACCCGATAGTGACCCGCGATGGAGACCAGCTCGGCCTGGAGGTCGGCGCAAAAGATGCGGGCCGTGGTATCGCCGTGCAGTCCGGCCATGGCGCGACCGCGCATGGGCGCATAGACATGGATATTGCCATCGGCCATCAGCTCGGCACCGGAATTGACCGGCGCAAGCACCGTCAGATCCCCGCCAGCGGCATAGACGCGCTGCCCGGAGCGCACCGGCCGATCGATCAGATGCGAGCCGGTCTCGATACCGACCGGCGGCTCAGCTGTCTGTCCGCTCACGGGGAGTTCCTCGACCTTGATCTCGGGCTCGCTCGCGGCCTGATTCGGCTTCACGGTGTCCGCCAAGATTGCAAGCTCCATCGCCTTGGCCGCTTCGTGCTGGGCGCCACCGCCGCCTCGGACACCGATCGGGATCATGCCCAATCCGCGCAAGAGACCGATCAGTTGCGGGAAGCCAACGTCCTCCTCCACCGAGGGCAAGGCACTGAGTTCGATGATCACCGGCGTGTGCGCGAAAAAGCCTGGCGCTTGCTGAACCTTCGGCCTCAGCTGCGCCTCCAGCGCATTCATATCCAGGCGCAACAACCGAATCACAGGCAGGGTGAACGCGGCCGCCTTCAGCTCGAAGGCAGGCCCGACGACACGGCTGGACTCAACACTCGGCGTCGCGTTGTCCGGCGATGCGGGGGTCAATGACATGATCTCAAGGCTTCTTGTTCCTGGGTCACCCTGGCGGCCACTGCAACGCACGCCCACCGATGAGATGAACATGCAGGTGATAGACGGTCTGCCCGCCACCGGCATTGCAGTTGATGACCGTGCGATAGCCGTGCTCGGCGATGCCCTCCTGCTCGGCGACCTTGGCGGCGGTCAGCAGCAGGCGGCCAAGCAGCTCGGCATCTTCGGCCTGGGCCGCGTTCAGCGTCGGGATCGGCTTGCGCGGGATCACCAACACATGCACCGGCGCCTGGGGATTGAGGTCGCGGAAGGCCACCACCGCATCGTCCTCGTAGACCAGGTCCGCCTCCACCTCAGCGTTCGCGATCTTGCCGAAAATCGTCTCAGACATGGGTCTCCTCCGCTTTCGGGTTGGTGTCGATCAAAGCCCCTGGCGGCCCGCGAATGCATGCGCCAGGGTGCCACCATCGACGAACTCAAGCTCGCCACCGAGCGGCACGCCGTGGGCGATCCGGCTCAGTCGCAGACGCGAGCCACGCGCCAGCTCGCTGATGTAGTGCGCGGTCGCCAGCCCCTCGACCGTCGGACTGATCGCCAGGATCGCCTCATCGAGCGCGGGCTCATTGAAGCGCGCCTCGAGCCGATCGAGGCCAAGCTCCTCGGGACCGATGCCATCGAGCGGCGACAAGCGACCACCCAGCACGAAGTAGAGTCCGTCGTAGTCCGTTGCCTGCTCGATGGCGACGATATCCGAAGGCTGCTCGACAATACAGAGCAGATTGACATTGCGGCGCGCGTTCGCGCAAATCTGACAACGGGGATGCTCGGTCAGGGTACGGCAACGCTCGCATCGCCCGATGCGCTCCATCGCTGCCGCCATCACCCGCGCCAGTTGGCGTCCCGCGTCGCGATCCCGCTCCAACAGATGAAAGGCCATGCGCTGCGCGGATTTTGGCCCGATGCCGGGTAAGCGCCGCAGCGACTCGATCAGCTGATTCAGCAGATTGGAATCGGACACCAGGGATCACCGTCAATGATGCCGGCCAGTGACCGACTCAGAACGGCAGTTTCATCCCGGGCGGTAACGGCAAGCCCGCAGTCAGCTCCGCCATGCTCTCCTGCGCCTTTTCGGCCACGCGTCGCGCCGCGTCATTGAAGGCGGCGGCGAGCAGATCCTCGAGCATCTCTTTATCGTCGCCCATCAACGTCGGGTCAACCTCGACGCGCTTCACCTCGTGGCGGCCGTTCATGGTGATCTTGACCATGCCCCCGCCGGCCTCGCCGATCAGCTCCTCGTTTGCCAATCGCTCTTGCGAGTTCTTCATCTCTTCTTGCAGCTTCTGGGCCTGCTTCAGCATCCCACCCAATCCATTTTTCATGGTTCAACCTCTCTCATCGATGATCAAAAAATCCGGCTCGGCCACGCTGGGACGACGCCGTCATCCACCTTCGGCCCCGACGCGCAAGGCCGTTAGCGTACCGGGTATCCACTCGCCCTCGAAGCGTTCGCGCAGCTGCTGTGCAACCGGGTCCGCCGCCAGGGTCTGTTGCGCCTCGGCCAATTGCCGGGCGTCGTCGCGCGCGCGCCGCTGCGCCGGGGTTTCCGCAGCGGGCGCATCCGTCGCGATCTCCAAACGGAGATCATCGCACGCCAAGGCCGTGGCCACGGCCGCTCCGAGCCGCTGCTCGGCGCCAGCGGTGCGCAGATGCAGATGACCGGGATCGAGCACCAACTGCAGCCGCGCTCCGTCCCAAGCGGCGAGCGCGCAATGGCGCGCTAATTCCAATGCCAGCCCCCCCAGATTCATACTCGCGACCAGACGCTCCCAATCAGCGGCCGAGTGCAACCCCTGCGGGCGAGGCGCGGCGGATGCCGGTGCCGGTGCCGATGCTGGTGCTGGTGACGACGGCGGGGGCGGATCAAGTCGAGCATCCGTTGCGCCCTGGCTCGCGGCATTGCTCGAAGCCCGGCCTTGGGAGGCCGGCCTGACGTCGGACGACGACCCAGAGCACGAGCCGGTCGCGGGCGACGAAGGCGGTGCCGTCGAAGACGAAGCCGGCGGCGCCAAACCGCTCTCCCCGACCGCAGCCGGGCGAAACGCGAGCGCGCGCAGCAGCACCATCTCGAGCCCGGCGCGCGGATCAGGCGCCAGGGCGAGATCGCCCTGCCCGGTCAGCAGGACTTGGTAATAGAGCTGCACATCCTCGGCAGCAAGCTGCCCGGCCAGGGTCTCCAAGCGCTGGTCGTCAGGGTCATCGCCCTTGAGCGTCGCCGGCACCTGCTGCGCCAATGCGATCCGGTGCAAGGCCGCGAGCAGATCCTCGAGCACGCTGGAAAAATCCGGCGTCAGCTCGGCGATGCGGCCGATCTCGGCGAGTACCCGCGCGCCATCGGCCAGCGCCAGCGCCTCCAACAGATCAAGCGTCAGCTCACCGCCGCCGGTGCCGAGCATCGCGCGCACGTCATCGACCGCCACCTGACCGGCGCCAAAGGCGATGGCCTGATCCAACAGGCTCAGCCCATCGCGCATGCTGCCATCGGCCGCGCGCGCGAGCAGGCGCAACGCCGGTTGCTCGAAGCCGATGCCTTCGGCCTCGAGCACGCCGACGAAGCGCTCGCGAATCTGATCCGGCAACAGCCGCTTCAGATTGAACTGGAGACAACGCGAGAGCACCGTCGCCGGCAGCTTCTGCGGATCGGTGGTGGCGAGCACGAACTTCACATGCGGCGGCGGTTCTTCCAGGGTCTTCAGCAGCGCATTGAAGCTGCTCGCCGAGAACATGTGGACCTCGTCGATCAGGTAGACCTTGTAGCGACCGCGTACCGGTGCGAAGGGGACGTTATCGAGCAGCTCGCGGGTCTGGTCGACCTTGGTGCGCGAGGCGGCATCGACCTCGAGCAGATCGACGAAACGGCCGGCATCGATCTCGGTGCAGGCCGAGCAGACTCCACACGGGGTGGGTCCGACGCCTTGCTCGCAGTTGAGCGTCTTGGCGAGGATGCGCGCAAGCGTGGTCTTACCGACGCCGCGGGTGCCGGTGAACAGGTAGGCGTGATGCAGCTGACCGCGCTCCAGTCCATTGATCAGCGCGCGCACCACATGCTCTTGGCCGACGAGATCGGCGAAAGACCGGGGACGCCACTTGCGCGCGAGGACCTGATAGGCCATGAGATCAGTTGCGGACGAGCCTGAGCACAGAGGACCATCCACGGCCGTTCAACGGCGGGCAGGGATGGGGGTGGCGAGCCGCGCCAGCCACACCCCGGCACACACATCCACCGCTGCGGCTGCTCCCTTCCGGGCCTGACCGAGTTCACGGTTTCGCGTTGCGAGGGGACCGGCGAAGCCCACCATTGACGGATGCCACTGGCCAACGACCGGCAGCAAGCGCACCAAGGTAGCAGTCACTGCCCGCTACCGCAAGCGTCGAGATGCGAATCCGGCGCGCATCGGGACGACCAACCGCCGTTGGTGTCGCTTGGGTGCCCACATGCACAGGCGCGAGCGGCGCCCGTTCTTGCTACTCTTTCCATCCTCACAGACCCCCCTACAGACCTCGACAAGGCCACCAACCACCGGGCGAGAGCACTGATGACGCAGAGGACAACAGACCCGAGCGCACAACATGGGAGCGCCACCCGAGTACCCAGAGGCCTGGGCACGAGCCTGATGCTCAACGCGCTGATGCTGAGCCTGTTCTTCCTCGTCACCGTGGGAGCGAGCGCCCAGCAGACGCCTGCGGAGGCTGCGCCGCGTGATCCCGATGCCAACCTCGACTCTGGCTCCGGCGCCGAGGGCGAGGATTCGGGGCTCCTGGAGCGCTCACTCGACAGCGCCGCCACGCTCTGGGAGCGTTCGACCCAGTCCGCCGACGGCTGGTGGCAACGCTCGCGCGAGGCCACGCTCGAGGCCTGGGATGGGGCTCAGCGCTCCCTGAACCCAGCTGACCCGCTGCCAAGCGCCAAGGTCTGGAAAGACTTGGTGCCAAAGCTCGAGGAGACGCTGCGCATCGAAGAAGAGCGCCCGCAACTCCCCGAGCGCGCCTGGATCGGGCGCGACCAGGGAGACGCCGATGCCGACATCAATGCGCTGCTCGACGCCTCGGTCGCCATCCTGTCACGCGCGCCAGTGCAAGACTACCGCGCGCGCATCGAAGCATTGCGCGCGCGGGTGGCAGCGGCACGCGCCGATATCGACCGCTTCCGACGCGCCCGTGTCGCGGCCCCAAGCGAGTCGCTGATCACGACCACGGTCAGTGGCTACAACGCGCGCATCGCCGAGCGCGAGGCCGATATCCGCGCGCGCCTAGCCGAACTCGAGCAGGTCAAGGCCGAGTTCGTCGGCGAACTGCGCGCGATGGGCCTCGAACTCAGCAACGATCAGGTCGATCTGTTGTTGGCGACCGTGGTTGGCGACAACCTCATCGATCTCGGTATCGTCTTCGATAACGTCAAGGCTATCACCCAGCAGCTCGAAACCCTGGTCGAAGAGAGTGGCGAGGATCTCGAGAGCGCAAGGCGCTATTACGGCATGTATGTGATCCTGCTGCGCGCGCTGGCGCGGATGCACAGCGATGTCGTCCAGGCGATCGACGAAGGCTACATCCCCGAGATCGAGGCCATCGCCGCGCGCGCCGCGCGCTTAAGCGAGGAGACGCGCGCGCTGATGCGCACGCAACCGGCCCGCGTCGAACTGTTGCGCAGCAACCTGCAAGCGCAGCAACTGACAATCGACGCCTCGGCGGTCTATCGCGAGTATCTGATCGAACAGCGCGCGCAGGTCGAGCGGGCCCGCTCGGCGCTCGCCAAGGATATCGACACCGCCTGGAATACCTATCAAACGGTGCGCGTCTCCGGCGAACTCGTCGACCTCGTGCACTCCAGCCAGAACCTGCTCGACGGCCTGCTCGAGCGCAAGGTGCCGCCGCTGCGGCCATTCCAGAACCTCGAGATGCAGCGCGAACTCGAGAAGCTGACGCATGAGCTACGCCGCTCAGAGGGTTGAGCGAGCGCATGCAGAGAAGCGCTCCGAGCGCATCGCAATCGGGTATTTTTTCTGTTCGTCAACGCAGGTTCTCCGGGCCAACCGTTTTGCCTTCTCCCCCTATGTGTGAACCAACAGCCACCGCCAGCCAGCTTCGCGCTGCACTCCTGTTCCCTGGGTCAGGCCGAGACCACAGGCGACGCCGTCCTCCAGCACGAGCAATCGGCGGCTGGCTGTTGATGCGCTGCCTCTTGATGGCCTTAGCGCTCGCGGCCTTAGCGTTCCCTGTCAGTGCCGATCCGCGCCCGACTGACAATGGCCCTCACCCGATTTCACCCAGCCCCCGTTCTGCCGAGGACTGGCTGGCGCACTACCGCACGCTCGCCGCCGCAGCGCCCGCGCACTGCCCGCCGCCGAGCATCCCGGCGCTCGACAGTCACGCTTCGGAACGCGCCTTCATCCTTGAGCCGCGCGCCGCTCAATCCCAGTCGCAACCTCTCATCGCTGCAATCAAAGACCCCATCGTCGAGCGTTTTATCGTTCTAGCCGAAGACACTGATGGCTGCATCCACGCGCATGAATCGGGCCGCTCGACACCCTTTGAGCAGCGCAGTCTCTCGAGTCCCTTTCCCAACACGCGGCTGCCGGCGGCCCTGGGTGTGACACCGGCGGTCGCCATCGTCATCGACCATAAATCGGTGCGGCCTTGGCTCGATCTCATGAGCGACGCCCGCTTCCAGCGCCTCAGCGAGCATCTCTGGATCGCGATCAGCATGTTCACCGGGATGCTCGCGACCCTGTTCGTGATCGCCCTGCTGATCACGCGCTATCAGCGCAGTCGCCTCACCCTCGCCTACCTCGCCTATGTCGTTGCCCTGCAGTTCTATCAGTTGCAGGCGCTTGGGCTGGGGGCGGCCTGGCTACCCTTCTGGCCTCCGCCGAGCGCGCATCATCTGCTCCAGGCCATCGCCGCTGGCACCGCCGTCATCGGCCTCGCCTTACTCGTGATCGCCTTCCTGCGCCCGCACGGGCACATTCGCTCGATCTTGATCACGAGTGTCGCCTTGAGTGCCGGCGGTTTCTATCTCTCCGCCTTCAATGCCGAGGCCTACCGCTTCGGCGCCGCCCTGCTGCCGTTGTTGGCGATCCTGGTCATCGTGCTGCTCGCGCGACGCTTGCGCGATGGCGAACCCGCCATGCGGTGGTTCGCCGCCGGTCTTGCCGCCGCCCTCGTCGGTGGCGGCATCCAGGCCACCGCCGTGGTCACCCAGGGGGCCTGGCTACCACCCATCGCCGCGTTCGCCTTCCCGTTCGGGAACGTGATCGAGTCGATCTGCTGGCTCATCGCCATCCTCATGCGCCTGAAGACCGAGAACTTGTCCCTGCAGCGGCGCCTCATCCACGAGGCCCATCATGACTCGCTCACCGGCATGCACAGTCGCGCCTCGATGTATGCGCACCTGGTCAAGGCCATTGCCGATGCCAAATCATCGACGCACCCCACCCCGGGCCTGATCTACACCGATCTCGGTGACTTCAGACGCATCAACGACCGCTTCGGCCAGGCGCGCGGGGATCAAGTTCTGCGCCAGTTCGCTGCCATCCTTTGCGAGCTTGGCTTCGAGGCCGATGCCATCGGCCGCTTCGGTGGCGATGAGTTCATGGTGCTGATGCCTCGGGATGCCCATTGGAGCCATACCGAAGGCGCGGCGGCGACCATCCTCGCGCGCTTTCGCGAGCCGATCAAAATCGATGACGACAGCGTGCTGATCAGGCCCGATATCGGCCTCCTGCGGATCACCGCCGATTACCAGAGCGTCGACGAGGTGATGCAGGATGTGAACCGCGCCCTGCGGGTGAGCAAGCAGCTTGGCGGTCGGCGCGCAATCCCCTTCGAGGCGCGGATGCGCGGGAACGCCGAGGCCCTAGACGCGCTGAAGCTGGCGCTCGAGGACGCCATCCGCACGCATCAGCTCGACCTGCACTATCAGCCGATCGTCGCGCTCGAGAGCATGTCGCCGGTGGGCTTCGAGGCCCTGTTGCGCTGGCAGCGTCCGAGCCAGAAAAGCATCAGCGTCGAGCAGGTCTTGACCGTCGCCGAATCGGCCGGACTGCTGGGCGCGCTGGGCGAGCGGATCATCGAGATGGCGCTCGCGCAGCTCGCCGACTGGCAGCGCCGGGGCGTCTGGTCGCCTGGGCTCTTCCTCAGCATCAATGTCTGCGAGCAACAGCTCATCGACGGGCGCTTTCTCGATGACCTGCATGGTGGCTTGCAAACGCATGGCATCGACGCCTGCGCGCTGCGGCTCGAACTCTCCGAGCGCTCCCTGGGCATGGACCTGGACTGGTCGCGCCTCGTGCTGCCGCGGCTGTTGAATCAGCACATCCTGCTCGGTGTCGACAACTTCGGCGCCGGCCTCGCCTCGCTGACCATGCTGACCGACCTGCAACCAGATTTCATTAAGGTCGACCGCAGCCTGATCGCCGCCCTCCCCAACCTGCCGCGCGCGCAGAATCTCGCGCGCATTGGCTGCCTGTTCGCCGCTCAGGTCGGCAGCCTTGCGATCGCCGAAGGCATCGAGACCACCGCGCAGCTCGACACCCTGCGCGAGCTTGGCTTCGAGCACGGACAGGGCCGCTTGATCGCGCCTCCGATGTCGGGAGCTGAAACCGCAGACTGGCTGCAGCTCGCCGCGCGCGCCCATGATCAGCCGTTGACCGAGAGTGCTTGGCAGATGAAGTTGCACTGAGCCATTAAGGCATCAGCACGTGCAGCGGCGCAAGGGCCAGCCCGATGACGAGCGCGATCAAGCAGGCAACCAGCATCAGCCGCAAGGCGCGGCGCAGATCCTCGGTATCCAGCTCGGCGGGCCAGTCGGGATCGCCCATATAGGCGTCATTGACCCGTTGGCCGGCATGCCAGATCGGCCCCACCAGTCGCACCCGAAGCGCACCCGCGCAGGCCGCCTCGCTCCAGCCTGAGTTTGGACTCGGCAGCATCGCGTGGTAGGTCTTGGCTGCAGGTAAGACCAGCCTCGGATGCTGGCGCAACAGCGCCGCCGCGAGCCCGATCACCAACACCGAGAGGCGCGCCGGCAGCCAGTGCACCAGGTCATCGGAGCGCGCCCCGGCCCAGCCGAAGTGGCGGTAACGCGCGTTCTTGTAGCCGACCATCGAATCCAGGTTCGAGACCACCTTGACCAGGATCAGCCCCGGCAAACCGAACAGGCACAGCGCCCAGAGCGGCGTCAACACGCCATCGGTGAGGTTCTCGGACAGGCTCTCGATGGTGGCGCGCACGATCCCGGCGCGCGGTAGGTGTTCGGTCTCGCGGCTGACCAGCTTCTGTAATTCGCGCCGGGCGGGGGCGAGGTCCTGAGGCTGACACTGATCCTCAGTCTGATCACCGGGCTGATCCTGAACCCGACTTGGGCGCTGATCCCGAAGCTGTCCCGGATGCAACCCTTCCAGTGCCCGCAATACGCGCCGCCCCTGCTGCAACAGATCACGCGAGCAGAGCAGACTATAGGCGATGAACAGATCCCAGCCGAACGCCAGCCAGGGATGCAGCAGGTCGAGCACAGCGCGCACCGCCCACCAGGCCAAGAGTGCGCCCCCAACGGTCGCGATCCAGAGCAGGCTGCCGCCGAAGCGTCCATCGAGCCCGAGGCGAAACAGCCAGCGCTCCCACAGCAGCGTCCAAGCGCCGAGTACGCGGATCGGATGCAGCCGATAGACCGGATCACCGAGCAGCGCGTCGAGCGCACAGGCGCCGAGGATCAACAGCAGGTGCGCGCTCAGGTCCATTTGCGCGCGAATCCCAAGGCGACGGCACGCGCCGCGAGCGCCCCCGGCGCCAGCCCGCGATGCGGCTGCAGGGCCTCGCGCAGCGCGGCAAACTGCTCCGGCGCAACCGCAACCGCCGCTGCCAGCAGCGTGGCCTGGTTGATCAGCGCCTCCTGCGTCACCTCGGCATGCAGCACGCCAGCGCGCACTAGGTCGATGATCTCGGCCAGCGCATAGGCGGCCGCCGCGCTCTGTGGATCATGGATCAGCGCGGTCAGATTGTGCGCGAACAACTCGGCGTCGGGCGCGGCCAGTTCGGCGCGGGCTTGTGCCCTCAGTTCGGCCTCATCGCAGCCATGGCGAGCCAATGCCCCGCAGATGGAGCGGCGCAGCTCGGCGCAGACCCCATTCTGCAGCAGGATGCAGCGGGTCACGGCGGCATGGGTCGCTCGCCCGAGCAATTCGCCTAGGCTGTTGTGGCCGCCGGCCCAATGCCGCTCCCACGGTGGTTCCCCCGGTGGTTCCCAATGTCGTTGCCCCTGTGGTTGCCAGTGTTGCTCCGAGTCGCCCGATCGCAACAGCGGCGCCGCGATCACCAGCTGATCGGTACCCGTGCCGGTCGCCAGTCCAGCCGATTGCAGGCTCGGCATGCGCAGATCGAGCAGCGCCGTGCTCTTGCCCTCGGTCACAACGGTCGCCGCCCGCGTCAGACAGGCCGGCGTGCAGGGCTGGTTGATGAAGACCAACAGCACAATGGTTCCAGAGCCGGTCTCATCCGGTGAATGCAACGGCCGAGCTACCGCAGGCTCGGCCATCGAGAGATCCTCTATGGCCACGCCATCCGGGTGGGCACCAGCACCAGCGTTGGCGTTGGCGTCGGCGTTGGCGTTGGCGTTGGCGTTGGCGTTGAGGTCAGCATCGGGGTTTGCATCGGCATCGGCTTTAGTGTCATCCGAACGACGGATGGGACGACTACCTTCGCGCTGCTCGTGCCAGCCTGCGGGATCACCGGCGCGGGTCGCGTTGCCCAACACACCAGCGGTCGCAACAACCGAGACACACAGTTCCTCATGCTCGGCCTGGGCAAGCACCGCGCACTGCATATTCGCTGCCGTTGACATCAGCGCCGTGGTCGCCGGCGGCAACTCAGCCTCGCTACAGGTCTGAACATGGAAGGCGTCCAGCCATGGCAGCGGCGATGAGGAAAGCCCATGGTGCCGATCGTGGGCAACACCTTCGCAGCTTTGATGGTTAGCCACATGGGTGAGATCCTCGCGCAACCCACCGTTGACCTTGCAGGTGCTCAGCACTCGATGCGGGCGCGTGAAGGCCGCCCAGAGATAGCGACCTTGGCGATAGAGGTGATAACGATTGGTCTCGCGCAGCAACATAGCTCGCCGATGATACCCGACCTGCGAGCGGACACCAGGTCGCTGGCGCTAGGCCGAGCGCGCCAAGGCCATTAGCTGATAGGGCTCGAGCAGCAGCTCTTGGGTAGCGATGATGGTCTGACCGGCCAACAGGTCAACCATGGTCTTGCGCATCCCCATCTGGCGCAGCCGGCGCGCCTCTAGGCGCTGTGGACGCTCGCTGAAGTTGCCGACCACGAAGACGGTGGACTGCTCGCTGGAGCGCAGGAAACCGAACACCTGACGATTGCCGGTATCCAGCAGCTCGGTGTCGCCGCGCGCGAAGGCGTGGTTATGACTACGCACCTGCAACAGGCGTAGCAGCCCCTGATAGACGCGCCCCGGCACCGTCTCGCGATCGCGACGTTGCTCGGCGCGCTCCCAATCGAAGGTGCTGCGGTGCAGCCAGCGCGAATCGCCGACCTTCTCGGCATCCTGATCGTAGCCGTAGTCGTTCAGGGTGGCGATCTCGTCGCCGAGGTAGATCAGCGGGATACCGCCAATCATGATGATGATGCCGTGGATCAGCAAGATGCGGCCGATCGCCAGCTCGAGTTCTGCGGCATCGTCCTGCTCCAGCGCCATCTCGAGCCCGGCCAGCGAGGCGCAGGTACCAGAGACGCGGGCGTTGCCAGTGGCCGGGTCCTCCTGGAACGGCGCACCCCGCGCGAAACTGCCCTCGAAGCGCCCGGTATAAAAGCGGGTCAAGAACAGGCGGTGTGAGTCGGGATCAAAACCGACCGCCTCGATATCATCATTGGCGAAGGCCCAGCCGATATCGTCATGGCAGCGCACATAGTTGACCCAGGCGCAGCCCGAGGGCACCGAGAAGCGGCTCCGCATGGCCCGCTGCAGGACGCGCACGTCGCGTGTTGCCAGCGCGTCCCAGAGCAAGGCCATCAACTGTGGATTATAGGAGAGCGGGCATTCATCGATACTGACGTACTCGCGCACCTCGTCCGGGTGCACGATGGCCTCGGATTTGAATACCATCGCCGGCGCGGCGATGCTGACCAAAGCATTGAAGGCCTGGATGATCCAATGCGCCTCGGGCAGGTTCTGCGAGTTGGTGCCGAGCCGCTTCCAGAGGAAGGCAACGGCGTCCAGGCGCAGGATCTCGACGCCCTGATTGGCCAGGAACAGCATCTCCTCGAGCATCCGGTTGAAGACCTCCGGATTCTCGTAGTTGAGATCCCACTGATAGGTATGGAAGGTGGTCCAGACCCACTTCTTGATCCGGGTCCGATAGGTAAAGGCGCCGGGATGATCCTCGCCGAAGACCTCAGGCATGGTTTTTTCGTACAGGTCCGGCAGCGTGCGATCGGGGAACAGCCGGTAGTAGCCCTGGCGAGCACGATCGCGGGCCAGGGCCGCGCGCGCCCATTCATGCTCGTCGCTGGTGTGATTGAAGACGAAATCGAGCGTCAACGAGATACCGTGGTGGCGCAGCTCGGTGGCTAGGTCGGCGAGATCCTCCATGGTGCCGAGCGCGGGGTCGACCTCGCGATAGCTGCTGACTGCGTAGCCGCCATCGTTGTCGCCATCGGGCGAGCGAAACACCGGCATCAGGTGCAGGTAGGTGATGCCAAGCTCAGTCAGGTACGGGATGCGCTCGCGCAAACCGGCGAGATCATCGCCAAACAGGTCGACGTAGCACATGGCGCCGACCATTCGATTAGATTGATACCAGTAGGGATCGGCGCCGCGCATCGCGTCCAGCGCCTTAAGCTCCGGCGAGCGCGCGATCCACATCTCGGTGGCCGAGGCGACGATGCTCTCGAGATGATAAAAGAAGTCGTAATAGCCCCCGTAGAGGCCATAGAGGCGTTTGAACAAGCGCGGAAAGTGGCGCTCGAGCCGCTCGCGGTAGCCGAGCCACTCGACCTCTTCGACATCGCTACTGAAGCGCTGCTCGAGGCGGGGTAGCAGACGCGCGAGGGAGCGGTCCGCCTGCTCGCGCACCCACTGTTCATCGTTGATCGGGGTCTTGTTATCCATGGATTCTTCGGTTGTGCGCGGTCCTGATGCGTGATTGACCTCGGCGACGGACAGGGAACCGTCGCCGAGGTCGACCAGAACGAGCGAGGGGCGTGGGTCGAGGACCGCCGTTTCAGTCGGTTGTATTGCCGCGACGGCGCAGCAACAGCATCGTCACGATGCCAGCCACGACGACAATGGCGACACTGATCAGCAAGGCATTGTCGTCGAGGAAGGCGAGACCAATGGCGCTCGCGATCATGAAGGCGCCGAAGAGTGACATCTTCCAGTCGAGATAGATGCCCGACAGCAAAGCGGAGAGCCCAAGGATATAGGCGATCACGAAGCCCTGCGTCTCGGCGTTGAGGAAGTTCGGGGTATCGCCCATGAACAACAGATTGATCACCAACAGCACCGCGCCCCAGTACAGCAGTTGCTTGGCGATATAGAGGCCCTTCTCTTTCGCGTCCTCGCCCGAGAAGCGCCATCCCCCCATCATCGACACCAGCGCCACGAAGGGCATGAACCATTTCCACAGCGAGGTTGCCTGTTCGGGCTGGGATTCGGTCATCGCAATCAGCACGAGAGAAGCGATGTACAGGGCCAGATAAGGCAGGCTGGGGATCAGCAGCTTGAGCCAGCTTGGCTTAGAGGCGGAATGAGCGTCGTTCATCGTGGATTCGGACACGTTGATATCTCCTCTGTAGGTGGGTTCTTGTGCAACGCACAACGCAGCGGACTTGCCCTTGGCGCTCGCAGGCTCGGGCTCGGGCGTCGATCGAGCAACCCTGAGCAAAGGCCGCAGTAAGCATAGTATCAACGCGGATAGGTGCCGGACCAACCAGCGCGGGCTCAGGCCGAGGCATGATCGGCTTCAATCGCCTCGAACATGCGCTCGTAGACCAACGGAAAACTATAGGCGACACGATTCCAGGACGGGATCAACTTCGCCTCCTGCGGCCCCTTGGTCTGCATCCAAGCATCCCAGAGAAAGCCGCGGAAGTAACCCGCAGCGGCCTCTTCCTGGTAGAGATCGTAAGCCAGGTCGTTCACATCGGCGTCGTAGCTGTATTTGCGCACATAGGTCAGCGCGGTTTGATAGTAGGTATGCAACAGCATGTCGACATAGGCGTCATCGAGCGGCACGCCGTGCGAGCGCATATAGGTCAGATAGAACTTGGCGATGTCGACCACCATCCGGTGCAGTCCCTTGGACGTGTCGTCCGGCGATAGCTCCTGATGCTTATGCTCATAGTTGGCCGTGAGATCGATCTGCGCGACCTGGCGCCGCGTCACCTGGTCGTAGACCTGTGACAGGGTCGCGACCTCGAGTCCCCAGTCGTAGGCGATGTTGAGCCCGCGCGCCAGATCCGAAGTGAAGCAGAACTCACCCGCGAGGGGATATTTGAAGCCGCGGTGATACTCGAAGAACCGCTGCAGCTCCGGCATCCCTTGGTTGCACATCACCCGCGAGAGGGTATCGACGAACGGGGTGACGAACAGGCGCGTCACCCGCCCCTTCATCGAACGCTCGCTCGGCGAGATCCGCGCATAGTACCCCTTGCAGAACTGGAAGGCGTTGTTCGGGTTGGCGACCGGCTCGATCAGCCGCCCGAGCATGGTGCGATCATAGGTGACGATATCGCAGTCATGCAGGGCGATGGTATGGGCCTCGCCACGCGCGAACAGGTAGCCTAGGGTCACCCAGACCGACTGCCCCTTGCCTTGTTGCCCGGTCGGTATCCCGCGCTCACCGAGTTCGCTCAGCAGCGCCTGAACGCGCGGTCCATCGACCCAGACCACCCGAACGCTGCAATCCGGACGTGCCAGGCGGTCAAAATACCGCTGCGCCTCGCGAAATTGTTCCTCTTCCGGCGCGCCCCCGAGCGCAATGACGATGCTGCGCAGATACCGCACCTCGGCAATCCGAGTGACGATGCGGTCGAGCACATCGCCGTTACTGATCTCGCTGAACAGCGACGGCAGCAACAGGCACATGTGATCATGCTTGGCGTGGGACTCGAGCTTGCGTTCGAGGTTGGTCAGATAGGCCGTGCGATCGAAGGCCTCGTGCAGCGCATGCAGCGTCGTGATCTGCGGCTCTTGGTGGAAATCGGCCATGCGCTCTCTCCTGGCGAGGATGCGGGGCGATCGGCCGCAAGGGCAGCCGGCCTGGCGAACCAGCCAGCTGTTTGGCCATCACGAGCGGCGCCAGCGCGCACTAGTCGTGAGCGATGGGCTTCTCGGTAAACAGATAATCCTTGAGTTCCTCGTCGAACTTCGGGTCTTGGCGCCGAATCCACTCGAGCACCATTGCCGCATGTTCCTTTTCCTCGTCGCGGTTATGGGCGAGGATGGCCTTGAGTTCGGCATCCTTGCAGACATCGACACGCTGGTTATACCAGTCCACGGCTTCCAACTCCTCCATGAGCGAGACGATGGCGCGATGCATATCGCGGGTGGCCTCCGACAGCTCAGCAACCGGCTCGTGATAACCCTCATTGGACATAATGCGTCTCCAAAGCAGGGGGTGCCGGCGCGCGACAGCCCCGATGAATGATCAGGATCAGGAGCCAAGCATGCTTGCCGCTCCTGTCCGTGCATTGTCCGAGCCCAGCGCGAAAAATACAACGTGCACTGCGACCCCATTGAACTACGCCATCGATCGCTCAAGCCCTCATTCAGGAGAAGGCGCTCGGGTCCAGCGCCAGCCCCGAGGTGCCGCCCCCGCTGCTGCCTCCTGCCGCGCCGCGACCGGCGGTGCCGAGCGAGATCAGCACCCGAGCCTCGCGCGGCAGCACATCGACCTCGGCGCCCGAGGCGATCAGTTGCTCGGTCTCCATCACCTCCATCAGCGCCGCCAGTGTTTCCGGGTCCTCGCGGGCGATCTCGTTGAGGGCCTCGCCGACCACGCGTGGCCGCGTCGCGGTGGCCTCGGCCATCTTCTGCGAGACCTTGAACGCGGTCTCGCTCTTGATCAGGCCGACGCGGTTCTCGCCGTCCTGCTTCATCGCGCTGGTGACCTGGATCAAGCGCTTGACCACCTTCTCGGTGATGTTGTCGACCATTTGCCGATCGGTGAAGGCCACCTTGCGGATATACACCGAGCCGAGTTTGTAGCCCCACTTCTCCGACAGCGGCGAGACTGTCGCGCGCACCTTGCGGCTGAGCTGATGGCGGTCCTCGAGCATCTTGTCCATCTCGAGGTTGGACAGGGTCGAGATCGTCGAGCTAGCGACATTGGCCTGCAGCGAGCCCTCGGGATTGGCGTTGGTGAACAGATAGTCCACCGGATCGCAGACCTGCATCTCGTACCAGATGCCGACCCCCATGGGCGTGCCCTCCTCCGAGTTCACCATCAGATCGCGCAGGTAATACTGACGCAGCTTGGTGTTCACCAGTTCACGATTGCCGAAGAAGGCCACCAACAGCGCCTTGGGACCAAAGTAGAGGATCGGGAAACGCAAGCCGGGCTCGTCGAGGGTGCCGATCACCTTACCGAAAAGGGTGAACACCTGTGACTCACGCTCGCGCACGATCGCATAGAGGCCGAAACGCCGAGCCACGCCCAGCAGGACCGGGATCGCGGCAAGGCCGAACAGGAAGGCAAGCAACGGGGAGAATTCGGAGATAGGCATGATCGTGCTCCTCAGCGAGACCGCTGCTCGGCATCCTCCGACGCTGGCCCCACAACCTGAACGATACGCTTGGCCTGCTTCAGCAGCGGGATGCGCATATTGCGGATATAAGCGCGCAAGGCCGCGCCACCGCCGGTGCGTTTGATGCCCATCAGGGTCGCCGCCAGTTCGCGCAGCGGCGCGACCTCGGCCTGGGCATTATTGCTGGCGATGTCGACCGCGCGCTTGCTCATGGTGATCTGCTGCTCGGCATCGGCGCGCGCGGTACTGATATCGGCGGCCACCTGGTTGCGGGTGCTGTTGATCGCCGAGAGCGCCCGGTCCACCTCGCTGGGCGGGTCGATCTGAGTGATCAGCGCCGCGTCGAGTTCGATCCCATAACGCGCGCCGGTCGAACGGCATTGGGTCTCCATGTAGTCGTTCAACAGCGGGAGATTCTTGCGCAGATCGTTGATCGAGACGCCCTCGGTCAGCTCGACCGTGGCGCTTGCCTCCTCGCCGGCGACATCACCGGTATCGACCAGGCTTTGGCCCTTGGGATCGACGAAGTTGGCGATGCGCTCGCGCAAGACCGCGATGAAATACCCCATCACATGCTCGAGGGGGCTATCGACGCCGAAACAGTAGGCATAGAGATTGCTTTCGGCGACGCGAAAACGGATCTGGCCATCGACGCCTGTGGTCAGGTTGTCCTTGGTCACGGCCTCGATCGTGCTTTGGCGCTTGGTCGGATCCCAGGTCAGGTCGATCGACTGGGTGGCAATATCAACCTTGTACACAGCTTGCCAAGGCCATTTGAAGTACGGTCCACCGGGCCCGATCACGCGCAACTGCGGGAAGCGGTAACGCTCGCGCTCGTCCTCATTGAGATGCGCGTCGGCCACCCATTGGTCACCGAGGCGAACCGCGCGGCCGAATGAGGTCAGCACCGCCCGTTCATTGGGCTTGACGGTGTAGAGGGCTCGAATGAAAACCTTGAAGGCGATATAGACGAAGAGCCCCAAAAGAAAGGCGAGTAACAGCATCGAGCCCCCCTGTTGCTGATGGCACAGCCGTGATAACGATGATTCGGGACGGTCGGCCTCCTCGCGGAACGCTCGTGCTGAGCGGGCTCCTCGCCCACAAGCATGGCGTCATCGCGCTTGTGATAAGGCGCGCTCGCCGGCGAAGGCGGTTCGCTGAACACGATCCGCTCCGAATCCGGCGGATCCTCCAGCGCCGCGAGTAACGGCCGATCGCGCTGGTAGATGTCATCGCGAAAGGCGATACGGCCCATCGCATCGGCACGCGCGGTCAGATAGTAGAGCAAGATCGGCAGATGCTCATCAAGATGGACATAGCGCGTGCGCCCTCGCGCCAGTACCCGCTCGATCGCGCTCGCATCCCAGGTCGGATCATCCAGTAGTTGCTGGGCAAGCTGCAGCGGCTCTTCGACGCGCACGCAGCCATGGCTGTAAGCGCGCCGGTTGTGCTTGAACAGGTGGCGACTCGGGGTATCGTGCAGATAGATGGCGTGACCATTCGGGAACATGAACTTGACCCGCCCCAGCGCATTCTTCGGCCCGGGCTCCTGCACCAGTCGGTAGCGCCGATGGTTGGTCGGATTGGTGGGATAGACCCGGCGACCGCTGCGGCGATCGATGACCCGATAATCGCGAGAGACGCCGCGCATCCGTTGTTGAATCGAGCGTGGCACCGACCAAGTCGGATTGAACACCAGATGTTCGATCTCGTCGCGGAACATCGGCGTCTGGGTCTGGTCCGTGCCGACCACGGCGCGCGTGCTCCAGACCGGCTGATGATCGCGCACCAACGCCAGTTGATAAGCGGCGATGTCGACCAGCAGATAGTCCGCTGGAAGCGCATGATAGAGCCAGCGCATGCGCTCCAGATTGGCGCGGATGACCACGAGGCGCTCATCCAGCGGATGATTGAGCGCCGCGAGCGTGCGTGGACCAATGACGCCATCCCGCGCCAAGCCGGAACGCGCCTGGAATGCGAGCAGGGTCTCGTAGAGCGCCCTGTCGTAGATATCCGGCTCGGCCACAGGCGGAACCTCATGCCCCTCCAACAGCGCGAGCCGTTCTCGAATCTGGGGCAGACGCCCATCGCGCATGCCGATCCTGAGGTTGTTGCCGGCCGGGATCGGCGTCCAACCGCCCTGCTCGCGCAGCCGCTCATCAAAGGCGCGATAGCGCGTGTAGCCTTGCCTTAGCTCCTCGTAGAAGGGGGCATGGGGCAGCACCGCCGCGACGGCGGCGGAGAAATCGGCGGCGGCCAGGATGTGGTGCATCTCATCCTGCAAGGCCGCCGCATCGATCGAATCGACAAAGGTCCAGTCAGGATCGATCCGCTTCGGATTGTGCTTTCCATACTGCAGATGATGCAGGTAGCGCAGCAAGGCGTCGCTGAGGAGCAGGTCGGCACGCCAGCGCGCGAGCGTATCCTGCGCGGCGCTCGGCTCGAGCCTCGCCTCGGCCAGCACTGTTTGAATCGCCTCGGCGTTGAAATCCTTTGGCGCTAGCCCGTGCGTGACGCTGGTCTCCGCGAGCGCGAGCATCGCCTCTGCTTGCGGGACGCTCCAGGCATGCTGGAACTGGCGTTGCGCATAGAATTCGAGCAACAGGCGGGGAGAGAAGAGCGCTAACTCGGGCATCGCCTGATCGAGCAATGCGCTTCGCCGTTGGGCTTCGCGCTCGTCAAACGCTGGCTTCTCGAGTGCGGCGCTCGCCCCGAAGGGGTCGGCCGACAGGACTGGCGCGGCCTGACCCGAAGTGGAGATGCCAGCAACACCCAGCGAGGCCCACAAAGCGCCGAACAACAGGGTGCCGCGAAGAGGTTGCGCGATGATTGACATCGGCCACATCCGGCAAGCGCTGCCGGAGCGCGAGTCGGCGTTAGGTCTCCCCAATGAGCTGCACGCGACCGTGCTCATCGACGGCCTCCATACGCACCTCGAAGCCCCAGAGGCGGCGGATATGCCGCAGCATCTCCTCCACCGAATCACCAAGCGGGCGCCGGTTGTAGCGAAAATGGCGCAGCGTCAGCGAGCGATCACCGCGCACATCCACATTATAGACCTGGATATTAGGCTCACGACTGCCAAGGTTGTATTGATCGGCCAGGCGTTGGCGTAACTGGCGATAGCCGGTCTCTTCATGGATCGCGGTGATCTCCAGGGTGTCCTCGCGGTCGTCATCGGAGACGGCGAACATCCGAAACTCGCGCATCAGATGCGGCGAGAGAAACTGGGCGATGAAGCTCTCATCCTTGAAGTTGCGCATCGCGAAATCCAGCACCTTGCGCCAGTCCTGATCGACCATGTCCGGGAACCAGTCGCGGTCTTCGTCGGTGGGCTCCTCGCAGATGCGGCGGATGTCGCGCATCATCGCGAAGCCGAGCGCGTAGGGATTGATGCCGCTGTAATAGGGCGAATCGAACGGCGGCTGATAGACGACGTTGGTATGCGATTGCAGCACTTCCATCATGAAGCCGTCGCCAACGAAGCCTTCATCGTAGAGCTGATTGAGCAGCGTGTAATGCCAGAAGGTGGCCCAACCCTCGTTCATCACCTGGGTTTGGCGCTGCGGATAGAAGTATTGCGCGACCTTGCGCACGATGCGCACGATCTCGCGCTGCCAGGGCTCGAGCAACGGCGCGTTCTTCTCGATGAAATAGAGCAGATTTTCCTGCGGCTCGCCCGGAAAATGGCGTTCGTTGAGACCGCCGTCCTCCTTATCGGCGAACGGCAGGGTTCGCCATAGATCATTGATCTGAGATTGCAGATAAGATTCGCGCTCGGATTGCCGGCGCTTCTCCTCGGCCATCGACAGCGGCGCTGGTCGCCGATAACGATCCACGCCATAGTTCATCAACGAGTGGCAGGAGTCGAGCAGCAGCTCGACCTCTTCGGTACCGTATCGCTCCTCGCACTCGGCGATGTACGAGCGGGCGAAGACCAGGTAGTCGATGATGGCATCGGCGCTGGTCCAGGTCTGGAACAGGTAGTTGCCCTTAAAGAAGCTGTTGTGGCCATAGCAGGCATGCGCGATCACCAGCGCCTGCATCGGCATCGAGTTCTCTTCCATCAGGTAGGCGATACAGGGATCGGAGTTGATCACGATCTCGTAGGCCAGGCCCATCTGCCCGCGCCGATAGGTCTGCTCGGTGGCGACGAACTGCTTTCCGTAAGACCAGTGATGGTAGTTGATCGGCAACCCAACGGATGAATAGGCATCGATCATCTGCTCCGAGGAGATCACCTCAACCTGGTTGGCATAGGTATCCAGGCCAAACTCGTCTTGCGCGATCCGCCCGATCTCTTGATCGAAGCGCTTCAGTAACGGGAAAGTCCATTCCGAACTCTCGGAGATGATGCAATTGCTTGCCATATCGGAAACTAGGCCTCTTGCCGTTTGAATAGCTCACGAAAGACCGGGAAGATATCGTCGGCCCCGTTGATCTCCTCCATCGCGAAGTGAGCATACGCCGCCTTCACATCTTGATAGGCATACCAGAGACTTTGATGCTGACGCGGAGTGATCTCGACATAGGCGTAATAACGCAGCAGCGGCAGCAAATTCTGGATCAGCAGGTCGCGGCAGATAGTCGAATCCGAATCCCAGTTATCGCCATCCGAGGCCTGCGCGGCATAGATATTCCAGCTCTCGGAGTCATAGCGCTCCCGAACCACCTCATCGGCGAGCTGCAACGCGCTCGAGACCACGGTGCCGCCAGTCTCGCGCGAGTAGAAGAACTCCTGCTCATCGACCTCTTGCGCAATGGTGTGATGGCGGATGAAGACCACCTCGATCTGATCGTAATTGCGCTGCAGGAACAGATACAGCAGGATAAAAAAGCGCTTAGCCAAATTCTTGCGCACCTGATCCATCGAGCCCGAGACATCCATGATGCAGAGCATCACCGCCTTGCTGGTCGGCTCCGGCAGCTTGGTGAACGACTGATAGCGCAGATCGAAGGTATCGATGAAGGGCAAGGCGGCGATGCGCGTCTTCAGGCGATCGATCTCCTCGCGCAACGCGATGACCTGGGCATCGGTCTCCTCGGCGCCGGCGGCCAGGAGCGCGGCCAGCTCCTCCTCGAGTTCCCGGATACGCCCGCGATGGGGCGCGCCGAGCGCCGTGCGCCGGGCGATGGCACCGCGCAACGAGCGCACCACGTCGATGTTGGTCGGCGCGCCTTCGGTGGAATAACCCGCCCGCACGGTCTTGAACTCGGTGGTGCCGATGAGTTGATTGCGCACCAGATTCGGCAGCTCAAGATCGTCGAAGAGCAGATCGAGGAATTCCTCGCGCGAGAGTTCGAAGACGAAATCGTCCTCGCCTCGGCCACCGCGTCCAGCCTGGCCCTGCCCAGCACCCTGCCCCTCGCCGCCCTCGGGGCGCCGCACCCGGTCTCCAGCCTCGAACTCCTTGTTACCGGGATGGACCATGTCGCGCTGCCCACCCGAACCATGGTGGAACTGCGGCTCCGAGATGTCCTTGGACGGGATGCCGACCTGCTCGCCGCCATCAATATCGGTGATGCTGCGCCGGTTGACCGCGTCGGACGCAGCCCGCTTGAGCTGCGTCTTGTAGCGGCGCAAGAAGCGCTGCCGATTCACGGTGCTCTTGTTCTTGCTGTTCAGCCGGCGATCGATGAAGTGGGACATAGGTTGGCGCGTGATTCCGGTTGCTCGGGCCTCGAGTCGCGTGCGGGCAGCGCCGCGCTACTGCGACTTGCGCACCCGTAGATACCATTCCGAGAGCAGGCGAACCTGTTTCGGGGTGTAGCCCTTCTCGACCATGCGGTCGACGAACTGCTCGTGCTTCTTCTTGTCGTCGCTCGAGGCCTTGGTGTTGAACGAGATCACCGGCAACAGCTCCTCGGTGTTCGAGAACATCTTCTTCTCGATGACGACGCGCAGCTTCTCGTAGCTGGTCCAGCGCGGGTTGGCGCCGTTGTTGTTGGCCCGAGCACGCAACACGAAGTTGACGATCTCGTTGCGGAAGTCCTTCGGGTTGGAGATCCCGGCCGGCTTCTCGATCTTCTCGAGTTCTTCGTTCAGTGAGCCGCGATCCATCATCTCGCCGGTGTCCGGATCGCGATACTCCTGATCCTGAATCCAGTAGTCGGCGTAGGTCACATAGCGGTCGAAGATATTTTGGCC
>NZ_JCAQIA010000023.1:0-58354 GCF_059621085.1 Halochromatium sp. NSM3
CCTCCCCGGCTCAGGCTGCTGATCTGGTTCCGGCTCCGGCTCAGGCTCGGGCTCAGGCTCAAGCACCGGTTCTGGTTCAAGCACCAGCTCCAGCTCGGATTCGAGGTCTGATTCTTGGTCGGGTTCGGGCTCGGGCAACGGCTCGGGTTCAAGCAACGGTTCCAGCTCAGACTCGGGCTCAGACTCAGGCTCGAGCAACGGCTCGGGCACCAACTCCGCGACCATCTCTCGCCGCTCGGCGGCCTCGATGAGTTCAAAATTCGTGCGCAGCTGCTGCGTCATCAGTACCGCGAACAGCACGAACATCACCATCATCAGGTCCGACCAGGGCAGGGACCAATGACTTCCGTTGCGCCCATCGTCCTGGTCGACGGTGTCGGGTGTCTCGCGCAACCAGGTCTGCGGTCCGCCTGGAATCAACGCCTCGGCCTTGGCCTCGTCTGCGGCTTGGCCCGCCACCTGGGGGCCGTCGGCATCGGAGGGATTACTCGCGGCGGAATCGGTCTGTTTCAGCGTTTCGGCCATCTTGACGGATCGGAGACCCTGCCGCCAGCGTCTGCCTGGAATGAGGAATAGAATCGCGGCCAGGAAGGTGCGATGGCCGAGATGAAAAAAGCCCACGCGGCATGGAACCATGCACGCGCAGGCCTTCGAGCGCTGGTGGGCCGTGTAGGATTCGAACCTACGACCAAGGGATTAAGAGTCCCCTGCTCTACCAGCTGAGCTAACGGCCCGACGTCGTCTTGAGGATCGCGAAGCACTGACGCTGTTCCAGACGAAGCCCTGTATCATAGCGCAAGCCTTGATACGGCGTCTAGCCTAAACGCCGAACCGCCGGCCCACGCGTCCACGCTCGGCCCGGATCAAGCGCACCATCGGATCGCGTCCAGACAGCGTCAACTGCCGCCCGCCGGAGGCCCAGCATGCATGAACTCTCGGTCTGCCTGTCATTGCTCGATCAAGTCGAGCGCATCGCCAAGGAGCACGGCGCCGAGCGGGTCGAGCGCATCCTGCTGCGCATCGGGCCGCTTTCCGGCGTCGAGGCGCCCTTGCTTGCCAATGCCTACCCACTGGCGGCGGCCGGCACCCTGGCCGAACATGCCGAGCTTGAGATCGAGGCGGCGCCGGTGCGCGTGCATTGTGTCGACTGCGGACAGGAAAGCGAAGCGACCGCGAACCGGCTCTTGTGCGCAGGCTGTGGCAGTTATCACACCCGGCTCACCAGTGGCGACGAGATGCTGCTTGCAAGCCTTGAGATGAGCATCCCCGATCAGGCCGATGCCGATGCCGACGAGGCTGGCGCAAGCGGTTGAAAGCGTCCGCGCGACTCACCAGGTTCCCAAGCCTTGCATGCGTATGACGCAGCGCTGCTATAGTCGGGATCGACGCGTTGAGCGAAGGCCGACGCCCCCCGCCAAAGCGGCGCCCCCAAAGCGGAGACCCTCATGTGCGATACCTGCGGCTGTAACATCACTCCCG
Source organism: Halochromatium sp. NSM3 (assembly GCF_059621085.1). Taxonomy (NCBI): domain Bacteria; kingdom Pseudomonadati; phylum Pseudomonadota; class Gammaproteobacteria; order Chromatiales; family Chromatiaceae; genus Halochromatium; species Halochromatium sp. NSM3. The sequence goes on from NZ_JCAQIA010000023.1 coordinate 1,480, forward strand.
GCAACGAACATCTCGTGCGCGCTGACGGCAAGCATGCCAAGACCGCTGATGGCCGCGCCGCAGTCGCCGTGCTCACCAGCCTGCTCGATGAGAACGACCATCAAGCCCTGCACAATCGCGAGCATATCGACAGCCAGGGCGTGCTCGCGTTGAACCTGATGTCCTCGCCCGGCGCCGGCAAGACCAGCCTGCTCGAGGCCACCATCGAGGCCTTGCAGGGAGAGCTGCGCATTGCGGTGATCGAAGGCGACCTAGAGACCGAGAACGACGCCGAACGCATCCGCGCCAAGGGCGTGCCGGCGATCCAGATCGCCACCGGCAGCGCCTGCCATCTGGACGCGCACATGGTGCACGAAGCCTTGCACCAGCTCGATCTCAGCGAGGTCGACCTGCTGTTCATCGAGAATGTCGGCAATCTGGTCTGCCCGGCCAGCTTCGATCTCGGCCAACATCGCAATGTCACGCTCTTGTCGGTGCCGGAGGGCGATGACAAACCGGCCAAGTATCCGGTGATGTTTCGCGCCGCCGACCTCGTCCTGCTGAGCAAGGCCGATCTGCTTCCGATCCTGGATGATTTTGACCCGGAACGCGCCGAAGGCTATCTGCGCCACCTCGCCAGTCAGGTGCCGTTCGAGCGGGTCGCGATCCGTGGCGGTGAGGATCGGCTCGCGCCCTGGCTCGCTTGGCTGCGCCACGAGGTCGCGGCGCAAAACGAGCGCCGCGCCGAGGGCAAGACCGCGCGCCCCAGCGTCCAGCCGGACGGCGCCCGGTTACACCTCGGCGAGCAGGCCACGGAGGTCGGCGCCCACCATGGCGCCCATCATCACGCACACCACCATCACGAACACCATCATCATTCGCATGCGCATGGGTCGCGCCCATCGCTCTAGCCTTCCGCCACTGACGGATGCGGGCTTTGCGGAACCAGCGTTCGCCCATAGCTTTTAGAGACAACCGCCCTATAGAACAATGATCAGCTCAGTGACCCGGATGGAGGATCTCGCTTTGTCAATCGTGCCACACCCCGTTAGCAAGACCATGACCTTAACGGCCGTTCTCGTTATTGCCGCGCCAGCCGTCCAGGCGACCGGCTTTGGCGACATGTTCAACCCTGGCCGCTGGTTCGGCGGCAATGATAACGACCGCTATTACGACGAGGGTCCATGGGGGGCTTATGGTCCCGGTGCCTATGGCGTCCCTGGCTATGGCCCTTATGGTGGTTATGGCTATGCGCCTTATGGCGCGCCCGGCTATGGCGCCCCTGGCTATGGGGTTCAGGCACCAGCCTACGGCGCGCCTGGCTATGGCACCCCGTCGCCGCAGACAGCGCCGGCGCAGCCGACGCAAGGCGCGGGTTCCGGCTCCGGCTCTGGCGAGAACGCCAAGGACCGAGAGATCGAGGCCCTCAAACGACGCATCGAACAGCTCGAATCGCGTAACGCCCCCCAGCGCCGGCCGCAGCCGCCCCAGGGCCGCCGCAGTGGCGATAACGAGGGGAGCTGGCCGCCGGCGCCCGCCTTCCGCCCCATGGACCAATACTGACGCTCGATCCCATCCACTCCACCTGCGGCGGCCGGTCCGCCGCAGGGCCGATTGAGGAGCAAATGCCCATGATCCGATTTCAGAGGTTGATACTCAGCCTGCTGTTGTTCTCCACAGCCAGCCAGGCACTGGCCGACGAGTATGCGGTCTACACCAGCGAGAGCCGCTTTGCCGATGTGATGGATGGCCTCGAGCTGGCCATTCAGCAGCGTGGCATGTTCATCAATAACGTGATGCACATGAACGAGATGCTCGAGCGCACCGGCGCCGACCTCGATCTCGGCGGCTCCCTCTTCGGTCAGGCGGACTCGGTTGAGTTCTGCAGCGCCGTGCTCTCGCGCAAGATGATCAGCGAAGACCCGCGCCGGATCGTCAATTGCCCGTTCATCATCGCGGTCTACACGCTGCCCGACGAGGCCGGCACCACCTACGTCGCCCATCGCCAGATTCCGGACTCCGAGACCGAGGCAAGCCCGACCATGCAAGAGGTCGCGACGATGCTGCAAGAGATCGCCGAAGAAGCCGTCAGCTGGTAGTCCGGCCCTTTTAGGTACAGTCCACCGGGTGGGCGCTGGACGCAATTCTGGGACAAGATCAACCCGTTCGGCGCGTAGCCGTGTTAAGTGACATTATCCGACGGCAGAATTCTCTTAAAAGGTTTGTTTCAATCCACCTAAAAACACTGATAACACAATGGTTTTAAGCTTGGAATTGTTGAGCAAAAAACTTGATTGTTTAGAACGACGGACTACGCTCAATAAATCGGGTAAACCACCGGTTCTGGCGGGAAGACTGTGGGGCCGCGTTAGCCTCCCCTTGCCGCTTTGAGCGACTGACGAAATTTGAAGCTCCCGGCTTTACCAGGTGATGGTTACTAAGAACCTTCAAAAAATCGTCCTGAATTGTACCCGGATTAGGAGACGGCGCCATGTTCTGGTTAGTTGATTTTCAACGCACTTGCATCAAGGCGATTGTGCTTTTTGTCCTTTTTCTCATTGCGGGCTACGCCTTCAGCCAGGATCTCTCGAGGGACGCGCCGACACCCCGCTCAGGCTTCGAGGTGCCTGTGATGGAACGCGGGAAACCAGCCTTGAGCGCCCCCGGTCGGCTAGCGATACTAAGGCCGGAACCCATCGAACCACGATCAACGGTGGCAACTCCGACGGCGGTGGCGACCCCGGCCGAGATCACCGCCTTCGTGCGGCGCAAGGGCCTGTCGCCTAAGTTGTGCCCAGAGTTAATCACCCGCCTAATCATCAATGAGCGCCGCAGCGGTCACCCCGATCCGCTGAATACGCGACACGGCGATCATCTCTATGTCTATCTGGCACCGGGGATCACCGAGCTACCGCTCGTAGCCCGGCGCGCCACGGCACGTACCAGTGACGGATCAGTCCATGTCGTGCGTCTGACGCTGGCCGAGGCCGATACGCTGGCCCGCGACCGGCGGGTCCATACCGTCTGTTTGCGCCGTGAGGCCGTACCGCAGCAGGTCGCTGGCAATGTGACCAGCGAGGCCGTCGGCTACAGCCACGCCGCCCAGATCCATGCCGCCGGCATCGCCGGTGCCGGGCAAACGGTGGTTGTCGTCGACAACAGCTTCGATCCGTTCAGCCCTGAACTCATTGGCCACCTGGACTTAGCCGAGAGCCGGATCTTCGATGAGACGGGTTCTTTGTGCGGAGGAAATCTCCTGTGCGGTGAATCTCCCACTCAGTCGCATGGTACGGCGGTGGCGGAGATCGTCGCCGACATGGCACCCGACGCACGGATTATTGCCTATGTCGCCAAAGGCGTAGTCGGCTTCGAGAACGCGGTAACGGCCGCGATCATGCGCGGTGACGTGGACGTCCTCACCTCCTCGCTCGCCTTCGCCAACCTGCCGCCCTATATCGGCAGCCGCTGGCCGGAGGGCCAGGGCTACCATTTGGGCGGCGAGAGCGTCGCCGCGCGCGCCCTCAGCCGTGCCTCACGCAACCGGATCGCGGTCACCCAGGCGGCGGGTAACTCCGGCAGCATCGGTCATTTTGCCACCTATGAGCCGGCAGGGATCGCTCCCGGCGCCATTCATCCGATTCTCGCTCAGCATCAGAGCGTCATGGCCTTTCGGCCGGAACTCGGCGGCGCCGCTCAGGCTTGCCTGCCGATCAACCACAGTTACACGGCGATCGGTGTGACCTGGCAGGGGTTCAACCTCACCGATCAGGACTACGATATCTATCTCTTCAATCCCGCGATGAATTTCTTCACCGGTTACAAGAGCGACACAAGGGGCACAGCGCTCATCCCAGCGGAGCTAATTAGTGTACAGCCCGCCGATGTCGCCGGCGCTGTGGATACCGATAGCAACGGCGTGGTCGACACTTATCGCGGCTGCCTCGTGCTCGCCTCGTATAGCTCGAACGAGGATGCGGTCTTCCACGTCGTCTCGACGAAGGTCGACCAGGAGCGCTGGCCAGGCCATGTTGCTTTCGGCAGCCTGCTAACGCCAGCTGACGCCAAGCTTGTGGCGGCGGTTGGTGAGGTTCGGTTTCAGCCGCCCAACCTCGACATCCTCTCGCCATCGAGTTCACAGGGGCCAACCGACGACGGTCGGCCGGCACCGGCCCTATGCGGTTATGGCGGTGTAACCAGCAGCCAGTACCCGAGCTATGGCAACCAGTTCACTGGTACATCGGCAGCGACTCCCCATGTCGCTGGTGCCGCAGCACTGGTGCGCAGCTTCTACACTGAGATGCACGGCTTCCAGGCACTCGGCTGGCTCGCCGACTTCGCCGCTGGCAATCCGGCCTATAGCCAGCCGAACTACTGTGGTGCCGGCCGCCTGAGCCTGCTCAATCTGCAGGTGCCCCAACAGGTCCGGCAGAGCGCGGACTGCAGCGCCCCGCCCGCTCCCGGGGTCAACTGGTCGGGCTGCAACGTCTGGCAGTATCATCCCGATCGTATCAGCGACTTCGACTTCGATATGCGCAATGTCGATCTGAGCGGCGCCAACCTGCAAGGGGCCAATCTCTCCCTCGTCGACCTTACCTATGCCAATCTCGCGAACGCCGATCTGCGGGGGGCAAGCTTGCGGGCTGCCACGCTTAATGGTGCCAACCTTGAGAACGCGCAGCTCTCCTATGCCGACCTCGACTCCGTTCAGGCCGAGCAAGCGACGTTCGATAATGCCAGCCTGCGCTATGCGGCCATCATGTATGCCAACCTCGCTGATTCCAGCTTTCGCCATTCGGATCTCTATGGTGCGTGGCTGCATTATGTGGACCTATGGGCTGCTGACCTGACCGGCGCTAGCTTGGAGACAGCCGAGGTCTTCGATATGATCCTCACGGAGGGTGCCCAGCTTGGCTGCAGCGGACATGCGCTCTGCCAGTAAGGAAATCATCCTAGATCCCAGTTTTTAGCCCTGCAAAACTTTCTGGAAAGGTCTATATTTCCTTGACAGCAGCGAAGAATGCTGTTTCACAACTCACTAATAAACCAATAAGCCGATAGACCACCAACGGCAACCCGAACCGAAAAAACCGGGAGATCCACCCACCTCAGGTGGAGGAGTAGACCGATGACTGCGATGAATACTGTTGGCGAAATGGCTGGGCGCGACGTCCTCTTCAACAAACAAGGCTTTCTGGCTCGCTTCGACGATTGGGACAACGACCTCGCCTATGCGATGGCGCAGAAAGAAGGGCTCAGCCTGACGGAGTGCCATTGGACCGTCATTGAGTTCCTGCGCGAATACTATGCCTTCCACGAGATCCCGCCCTCGCCCAAGGTGATCATCCGTGCGATCGGCGAGAAGGTCTCCGAGCACACCCCTTGCACGCGCAAGAAGCTCGAAGGCCTGTTCCCCGACGGCGGCTGCAAACAGGCCTGCCGCATCGCCGGCTTGCCGAGCCATTACTGCCACTCCTGCTAACGCCGTTCCTCGAGCCATGGAAAAACGTTCCATGCACATGAGCCGAACAATGTTGCTCACGATTGGCGGGCTGGAATGGCACCAACCTCGGGCGAATGGATCGCGGGTCACGCCGTCGCCCGAGGGGTCGGGGGTGAGCGGGATCGGCCCGAAGACCGACCGCCCGTACGCTGCAGGCGTCGCTGCGCTCGGACGAGCTGGCTCCAAAACGACCAGACGTGCCGCGCTCGATTCCTTGCAGGTAGAGCGCGGGCGGTTCTGGCGCGGCGATTGGGCCGTTCCGAGAGGTTCAGAGCGCGCCGCGCGATGACCAGCGCGGCGGCGTGATGGGCACCGAGGCCGTAGCGCTCGGCAAACTTAGCCCGGCCAATCACCGAGGTGTAAGCCGGGTTGCGGGTGATGACCTCCAGGCCCGCCTCATGAGCGCGCGCCTTCAAGGTCGCGATGATCTGGGTGTAGGCCAGCGCTGAGAGCATCCGCGCATAACGGGGGGACTCGTCTTCGAGCGCAGCCTTCTTCTTGGCGAAGTCCAACTGCTCGATCGCCAGCGGTTTGTCCTTGCCGGTGGCAAAGGCCATCACCGCCTTGATCGCCTCGCCGATGGCGGCTTGGGCCTGGTGACGATTCAGGCCATCCGTGCAGAGCGCGACGGTGAGACTGGCGATCGGGTTGCCGAAGCGATCGGTCTCGCAGAGCGCGAGATGATCGGCGTTGAGGTCGATGCCGATGGCACCGAGCTGGCGGCGGCTGGTCTGCTGCACAGACCTGGCCTGGGTGGTGATAAACACCCGCCACCCTTTGGCATCGCGCTGGAAGCGGTAGCCGATGGCCTGCTTGGCGTCCAGCGCCGCGTGGATGGTCTCGGCACCAGAGGTGGGCCTGCTGTTTGGCCAGTCGGCGCTGCTTCTGGTGGCGCTTGGCGCTCAGGCGCCGGCGCTCATCGGGCTCCAGCGATTTGGCGAGGCGTTTGTCGAGCGTGGTGATGACCTGCTCGGCCTTCTTGATCCGCACCTTGGCCTCGTCGATCAACCCGGTCCGGCGCTCCTTGATGGAGGCGAGCTTGCCTGTAAGGTGAATCGCGATGGCGTTGAACTGCCGGGCGGTGAGACCGAAGCGGATCAGGTAGCTCGACTTGAGTGCGGCGGGCTCGCAACCCGCAGCGAGGTCGGCGAACAGTGCCCGCTCGGCCCGACCGTACAGCTCGGCATAGGCCCCGAGCACCGCATCCAGCGCGCCGTCGGGATCGGTAAGGCGCGCCTGATAGGTGCGCTGGGCCTTAGCCGGCTTTTTCGGTCGCTTCATCCGTTGCATCCTGATCTTGGCACTGCTCCACCAACCGCTTGGCGCGATTGGCCGCTGAGCGTCGTCCGTAGAGTCTGGCGCAGAAAGAGGTGAGCACGGCGATCATGTCCTGCACCAGGTCGTCGGTCAGCTCGCCGTCATCGACCACCAGCAGCCGCGCCCCGCGTGCGTGCAGGGCCGCTTCGACATACTCCGCGCCAACGCGCATCAGCCGGTCGCGGTGCTCGACCACGATCACCTCCACCTTCGGATCAGCAAGCAAGCCGAGCAGCTTTTTGCGAGGCCCGTTTAGGCCCGAGTCGATCTCGGTGACGCTCTGCACCACGCTCAGGCCGGCCCCGTTGGCAAAGGCCAAACACCGAGCAATCTGCCCGTCGAGGTGGGGCTTCTGATCGTGTTCGTCAATCTCATACACGGTGTTCCGCAGCAGGTCGCAAAGCGATCGCGGGCTGATTGCAGTATGCTGCCCCTCATTTAGAAGCTCGCATGCGACGCCCGCAAGGGCGCGATCCGATGAGGGGAGTAACGCCTGATGACCCGCTTGCTTGCAACCGCCGGCGCCCTGTTTGGGCTCGGCGCCGTGACCCTAGGCGCCTTCGGCGCACACGCCCTGGAAGGACAGATCAGCCCAGAGCGCGCCGAGGTCTGGACCACCGCCGCGCATTACCTGGGCTGGCATGGCACCACCCTCCTCGCCCTGGCCGCGCTGAACTGGTCGACGCGCCTGCCGGCAGCGGCTCGACGCCTGCTCGATATCGCGGCCTGGCTGCTGGTGATCGGCACGCTCGTCTTCAGCGGCAGCCTGTTCATCCTCGTGCTCTCCGGGATTAGCCTCTTCGGCGCGATCACCCCGATCGGCGGCCTGCTGTTAGTCGCTGGCTGGGGCGTCGTTGCCACCGGCGCCCTCAAGCTGACAGCGCCCAACTGAAACGCCGTCTGAACTCCGAATCGCGACCGCTGCTAAGCTCCTTGCTTGCATAGCGCCGACCTGAACTCAACCAAGCATGCGTGAGAATCGCCTCTACACGGAACAGCCACTGAGCGTCGGCGAGTGCATCGAACTCGAGCCGCGTCCGGCGAAACATGCCGCCCAAGTCCTGCGACTCGGCGCCGGCGAGCCGCTCACGGTCTTCAACGGCGATGGGCGGGATTACCGCGCCGAGATCGAGACCAGCACGCGCAACCAGGTCGCAGTGCGTCTCCTCGATGTCAGTGAGCCCGAGCCCAGGCCCGCCTTGGCGATCACCCTCGCGCTCGGCATCTCACGCGGCGAACGCATGGATCTCGCCATCCAAAAGGCGGTTGAACTCGGCATCAGCGGCATCCAGCCCCTGTTCTCGACGCGCACCCTGGTGCGGCTGAGCGGCGAGCGCCTGGCTAAACGCGCCCAGCACTGGCAGGGGGTGGTGATCGCCGCCTGCGAGCAGAGCGGGCGACGGCGGCTGCCGTCCATTGCCACCGCCGCAATGCTCGAGGATTGGCTCGGCCAAGACCATTCGGAAGGCATCCTGCTCCATCACGCCGCTGAAACAACCCTCACCGAATTACCGTCACCGCAGCAGCACACTACCCTGCTCATCGGCCCGGAAGGCGGTCTCACGCCCGAGGAGCGCGACCAGGCCCAGGCGCGGGGATTCACGCCCGTCCGGCTAGGACCCAGAGTGCTCCGAACCGAAACCGCTCCCCTCGCCGCGATCGCGGCCATCCAGACCCTGTGGGGCGACTTTAGACCGCTTTAGACTGATGAACTCCCAGTACGCCGTCGTTCTGATCGATGCCTCCGGCTATCTCTTTCGTGCCTATCACGCGCTGCCGAAGCTGACCAATTCCCAAGGCGAGGCCACCGGCGCCCTGATCGGCGTGCTGAACATGCTGCGCAAGCTCATCGACGAGACCGCGCCGGACTACATCGGGGTCGTCTTCGACGCACCCGGGCCGACCTTCCGCGACGCGCTCTATAGTGATTACAAGGCCCATCGCCCGCCAATGCCGGACGAGCTGCGCGAACAGCTCGACCCGCTCAAGAGCATCATTCGCGCGATGGGCCTACCGCTGCTCGAGATCCCCGAGGTCGAGGCCGACGATGTGATCGGCACCCTCGCCACCCGCGCCGCCGAGCAGGATCTAGCGACCCTGATCTCGACCGGCGATAAGGACATGGCGCAGCTCGTCGATGAGCGCATCACCCTGATCAACACCATGAGCGGCACCGTCCTCGATCCCGAGGGCGTGAAGACCAAGTTCGGCGTGCCGCCGGAGCGGATCATCGACTACCTGAGCCTGATGGGCGACAGCAGTGACAATATCCCCGGCGTGCCCAAATGCGGCCCGAAGACCGCCGTCAAGTGGATCGAGCAATACGGCGACCTGGATGGCGTGATCAGCCACGCCGAGTCGATCAAGGGCAAGGTCGGTGAGCATCTGCGCGCGGCACTCGACCAGCTTCCGCTCGCCCGCCAGCTCACTACCATCAAGCGCGATGTAGCGCTCGAACTGGCGCCGACCGATCTGCGCCCCAGCGAGCCGGACCGCGAGACCTTACGCACCTGGTACGAGCGCATCGAATCGAAACGACTGCTGGCGACTCTTGATGGCAGCGCGGATGGCGCGGACGGAAACGCGGGAGACCCATCGACGGTGGATGAGCACGCGGTCGGCAAGCCCCAACGGCCTGCGGCCGACTATCACACCATTCTCACCCAGACCGAATTCGACGACTGGCTCGAGCGCCTGCGCCAGGCCGAGCTATTCGCCTTCGATACCGAGACCAACGCGCTCGACTACATGCGCGCCGAGATCGTCGGCGTCTCGGTCGCGGTCAGTCCTCACCAGGCCGCCTACATCCCGCTCGCGCACGATGACCCAGGCGCGACCGATCAGCTCGATCGCGAGCAGGTGCTCAGCGCCCTGAAACCGCTGCTTGAAGACCCCGAGCGCCCCAAGCTCGGCCAAAACCTGAAGTTCGACATGAGCGTCTGCGCCCGCGCCGGGATCGATCTGCAGGGCATCGCCCACGACAGCATGCTGCAGAGCTACGTGCTCGACAGCACCGCGACCCGGCACGACATGGATTCGCTGGCGAAGAAATACCTCGACGAAGACAGCATCAAATTCGAGACCATCGCCGGCAAGGGCGCCAAACAACTGACCTTCAACCAGATCCCGCTCGAGACCGCAGCCCCCTATGCGGCCGAGGATGCCGATATCACCTTGCGGCTGCATCAGGCCCTCTGGCCGCGCATCCAGGCCCTGCCGGGCCTGACGCGGGTCTACCGCGAGATCGAGATGCCCCTGGTGCCTGTACTCTCGCGCATTGAGCGCACCGGCGTGCGCGTCGATGTCGATGAACTCAATGCCCAAAGCCGCGACCTCGCCGAACGCGCGGCGGAACTCGAAGAACGCGCCTATGCCGAAGCTGGCAGCCGCTTCAACATGGGCTCGCCGAAGCAGATCGGCGCCATCTTCTTCGAGCAATTGAAGCTACCGGTGGTGGCGAAGACGCCTAAGGGCGCCCCGTCCACCTCCGAGGCCGTGCTCGAGAAACTGGCCGAAGACGGCTACGAGCTGCCGCGCCTGATCCTCGAGCACCGCGGCGTGACCAAGCTGCGCTCGACCTATACCGACAAGCTGCCAGCGATGGTCCATCCCGAGACCGGCCGCGTGCACACCAGCTATCACCAAGCGGTTGCAGCCACCGGTCGGCTCTCCTCCAGCGATCCGAACCTGCAGAACATCCCGATCCGCAGCGAGGCCGGGCGGCGCATCCGCCGCGCCTTCGTGCCGGAGCCGGGCTGTTGTCTGCTCGCCGCCGACTACTCGCAGATCGAGCTGCGCATCATGGCGCATCTCTCTGGCGACGAGCGTCTGCTCGCGGCCTTTGCCGCCGGTCAGGACATCCATCGCGCGACCGCCGCCGAGATCCTCGGCCTGCAGCCCGAGGAGGTCACCAACGAGCAGCGCCGCTCGGCGAAGGCGATCAACTTCGGCCTCATCTATGGCATGTCCGCGTTCGGGCTCGCGCGCCAGCTCGGCATCGAGCGCCAGGAGGCGCAGGACTATGTCGATGCCTACTTTGCCCGCTATCCCGGCGTGCGCGCCTTCATGGACAAGACCCGCGAGCAGGCGCGCCAGGATCGCTACGTCGAGACCCTGTTCGGCCGCCGGCTCTACCTCACCAACATCGGTCACAGCAACCATCAACTGCGTAGCGCCGCCGAGCGCACCGCGATCAACGCGCCGATGCAGGGCACCGCAGCCGATATCATCAAACGCGCGATGATCCAGGTCGACGCCTGGATTCGCCGCGAGCAGCCGCCGGTGCGGATGATCATGCAGGTGCACGACGAGCTGGTATTCGAGGTCGCCGAGGAAGCCACGCAAGCGGCCTCGGAGCAGATCTGCGCCCTGATGCAAGACGCCGCCGAGCTGGCGGTACCGCTGCTGGTCGAGGCCGGTGTCGGCGACAACTGGGACGAGGCGCACTGAACAGTGAGCACGCCCACGCGTTCACCGCCTGAGATGTCGAGCGCAAGGGTGATGGTGCGCCTCACTGTGCGGCAACATTCAGAACGAGGAGATCACACGGCCATGAGGCGATCGTCGAACCCTTATCATCCTCCTCGGCGGCCAGGCGACCTCGGTGACGGCCTTCCCGGTCCCATCACCCACGCCTTGGCAACCGTCCTGTTGCTGATGCTGTGGAGTCCAGCGACGACCAACGCCGACGAGGCGCCAGCCAAGGTGCCCGATCCGCTCAGCCTGGAGCAGGCGCTCGGCTTCGCCGAGACGCATCCGCGCGTGACGGCAGCCGCTCGCAACACTGCAGCCGATCACAATGCCTCAGCCGACGCGCCCGGAACGCGCTCATCACCCGCCACGCGACTCGACCTGCCGCGCGCGCAGCCGCTCTACCTCGGCTGCCATTCACTCGCCTTCAGCGGCGCCCGTGGCAACGACGCCGAACGCGATGTCGCCTGGTCGGGCTTGCTCGGCCGCGTCGCTGTCCAGCGGCTCGAGATCATGCAGCGCTTCTTCGATGTCCTGCTGGCCGACCTCAGCTTCGCGCGCGACAACGAGGCCATGGCTGTGGCCTTCATCCAGTTCGACCGTGCCGAGACGCGCCAAGAACTCGGGCAATTCTCGCCACTGCGCACCGCCGAGCTGCAGGCCGATTATCAGCTGATCCGCCGCCAGCGCGCCGCCAGCGAGGCAGCGCAGCGCGTCACCCGCGCTCTGCTGGCGACCGCCCTCGGCCATCCGACCTCACTGCCTCGGCAGCTCATCACTCCGGCGCTGGAGCCCGCTCAGGCTGAGCTGCCGGAACTCGGGGCGATCGTCGCCGCCGCGCTCGAGAACAATCCCGGCCTCCAGGCGCTGATGCAAGGGCGCGGCGAGGCCGAGCAGGCCCTCGTGCGCATGGCCGTGCGCGAACGCGCCTTGGAGCTGCTCACGCGGCTCGAACTGCTCGACATCATTGCCGAACAGACCCGCAGCGAGTCCGATTGGCGTGATCTCAAGCTCGATGAGAGCCGCACCCTCTACGAACTCGAGGCCCAAGCCGATCTCGGCTTCTCGATGAGCCAGCAGACCAAGGCCCGACGCGATGAACAAGAGGCCGCGTTCTGCCGCGCCTTGACCCGCGCCGAATTGCAGGCACTGCAAGGACTCTGAATCATGAGCGATCCGATGACCTGCATGTCCCACTCATCAAGGATGACCACCGGCGCTGGCAAGAGCGGCTGGAAAGCCCATGGCAGATGCGCGCCCTCGGCTCATCCGGTTCTAGGCCTCGCCCTCGGCGCTCTCCTGCTGTGTGTGCTCACCAGCCATGCGGCAGCGGCACTCCAACTCAGCGGCCGCCTCGAATGGGTGCGCAAGGTCGAGCTGCGCGCGGTGGAGAACGGGGTTGTCGATGATGTCTTGGTCACGCCCGGCCAGCATGTCGACGAAGGCGAGCTGCTCTTGCGCATGGACCAACGCGAAGCCCAAGCGGGCAGTCTCGAGGCCAAGGCCGGCGTCGCCCGCGCTGTCATCGCCCTCGAGGACGCCGAGCGCGAGCTGGCACGCGCGCAAGAGCTGTTCGATCGCGGCCTGATCGCCAGCGAGGAACTCAAGGACGCCGAGTTGCTCAAGGCCGCCGCCGAGGCCGAGCTGGAGTCGGCAAAGGCCAAGCAGGCCGCAGCCGATGTGCTGCTGGAACGCACCGAACTCCGCGCCCCTTTCAACGGCATCATCGTCGCGAAGAATGCCTATCGCGGTGCCGTGATCTACAAGACGCTGCAACAACAACCCCTGATCGCGGTGGCACCCACCAGCCAGATGCTCGCGCGTGTGCTGGTCACCGCCGACATCCTGCGCCGCTACCGTCCCGGGCAGCCGGCCAAGATCAATGTGCGTGGCCGAATACGCAATGGACTCATCTATAGCCTCGGCGTCGAGGCGGTGCGCATCGACCCGGATGGGGCGGTCTATGAGTTGGATGTGATCTTCGATAGCCAGCCGGAGGAGATCCTCAGACCGTCCGAATTCGTTCAGGTGACACTTCCGTAACGAACCTCGCGGAACCAATGCGCATTGCTATACTCATAAATGCTAGGCGCGACAACGCGCTAGGCCGCTTCGGCCTCCCCCTCCCTAGCGGCCTTTGGCTCCCGGTTCCCCCAAAACCGGGAACAATCACCCCGGCGGGTCCCCCGCTCGCCGGGGTTTCTTTTTTGCCCCAGCCCGCGTTAACAGCTCCTTGGGCTCTGGGGGTACACTTGCCCGCATGAACTACACGCTCGGCGTCGTCATGGACCCCATCGGGTCCATCAAGATCCATAAAGATAGCACCTTCGCGATGCTGCTTGCGGCGCAGCAGCGGGGCTGGTCACTCCATTATATGGAGCTGGCCGATCTGTTCCTCGCCAACGGCAAGGTCCAGGCGCGGATGCAGCGCCTCGAGGTCACCGATGACCCGACGGGCTGGTTTCGCCTCGAGCCCATCGAACCGCAGCCGCTCGCCCAGCTCGACGCGGTGCTGATGCGCAAGGATCCGCCGTTCGACATGGAATACATCTACGCCACCTACCTGCTCGAGCTGGCGCAGGCCGCCGGTTGCCTGGTGGTGAACGCCCCGCAGGCCCTGCGCGATGCCAACGAAAAGGCCTTCACGGCGCATTTCCCTCACTGCTGCCCGCCGCTGGTGATCAGCCGCCATGCCGAGGTGCTACGCGCCTTCCTCGCCGAGCAGCAGGAGATCGTGCTCAAGCCGCTCGACGGCATGGGCGGACAGTCGATCTTTCGCGTCCGCGTCGGCGATCCCAATACCTCGGTGATCATCGAGGCGTTGATTGGCGCGAGTCGCGGCGCCGGCCAGCGCTTCTGCATGGCCCAGCGCTTCCTGCCCGAGATCGCCGACGGTGACAAACGCGTGCTGATCGTCGACGGTGAGCCGGTACCCTTCGTCCTCGCGCGCATCCCGGCCGCCGGTGAATCGCGCGGCAATCTGGCCGCTGGCGCCCGCGCCGAGGTGCGGCCGATCAGCGAGCGCGAGCGCTGGATCGCGGCCCAAGTCGCCCCGGAGCTGCAAGCCCGTGGCGTCCTCTTCGCCGGGCTTGATGTCATCGGCGACTGGCTCACCGAGATCAACATCACCAGCCCAACCTGTATCCGCGAGATCGATCGCGAGCGCGACACCGCCATCGCCCAGGATCTCATGGCCGCTATCGAGGCTCGCCTTGATGCGCCCTGACGCGCGAGCCGCCATCCAGTTTCTCGTCGCGCTCCTCGTCGCGCTCATCGCCGGCTGCGGCAGCGGCGACGTGCCGGTCTACACCACCCAGTTTCCGGCCTTCGGCACCCGGGTCGATCTCAGTATCGTCGGCATCCAGCGCGAACGCGCCGCAGACGCCGCCGCCAAGGTCAAGCGCGACTTCGCCTTTTTCGACCAGACGCTGCATGGCCATGGTGCCGAGTACATGCGGCACCTCAACGCGCAGCTGCTGAGCGGCGAGTCCTTTGCGGCACCGCCGTCACTGATCCCGCTCCTGGCTCGTAGCCAGACCCTGTTCAGCGAGAGCGACGGGCTCTTCAATCCGGCCATGGGTCGATTCTTCCAACTCTGGGGGCTCGACCGAGCCAACCCGGCCTCGAATCCGCCACCGGACCAGGCCGCCATCGACGCCCTGCTTGACGTGCAACCGACGATGGTTGATCTGGAACTCGACGGCATCGAACTGCGAAGCGATAACCCCGCCGTGCAGCTCGACTTCGACACGGTCGCGACCGCCTATGCGATGGACCTCGCCGTGAATGCGCTGCGCGCGCAGGCGGTGCGCAGCGCCATGATCAACGTCGGTGGCGATGTGCGCGCCATCGGCAGCCGCTCCGGGCGGGCCTGGCGCATCCCGGTGCCGCGCGCGAGCGGAAGCGGCGTGATCGGTATCCTCGACGTCAGTGGCGATGCCAGCCTCTTCACCGCGAGTGCGCAGCAGCGCAACTTCCGCTATCGCGGCGAGGTCTATCATGCGGTGCTCGATCCGCGAACGGGTCGTCCCGCCTGCGGTGTCCTCTCCGCCAGCGTGCTTCACGAAGGCGACGGACTGACGGCGGCGGCGGCGGCGCATGCGCTGATGATCGCCGGGCCTGATGACTGGCCGCGCATCGCGGGTCGAATGGGTATTCGCTATGTACTGCTGATCGACGAGGGTGGCAGGCTCCACATGACCCCAGCGATGGCCGAACTGCTCGAATTGCTCGACACCAACGCCGAGCAGGTCATCCGCTCGCCGCTGGAGTCCAGCTCCTGATCACGCTCGCCTGATCTCTTTCCACCCTGCTTCCGATCTCACTCTGCGGAAATAGGCTATGACAGCCGTGGCTGGGCACTCCAACGGACCGTTCAGCTCGCCTCCCGGCGGGCATGATGGGCGTGACGGACATGGAACCGTTGATTGGGTGATGCCGATCGCAGTGGCGATTGCACTCATCGCCCATGCGCTCTTGATCGCTAGTCTCGAGTTCGCCGCACCTCAGCGCGCACCGCGCCCGACGGAAGTCCTGACGTTGCGAGTCATCACCCAGCCGAGACTCGAGTCATCGACACCGGCCG
The DNA here is from genome assembly GCF_059621085.1 of Halochromatium sp. NSM3. Classification (NCBI taxonomy): domain Bacteria; kingdom Pseudomonadati; phylum Pseudomonadota; class Gammaproteobacteria; order Chromatiales; family Chromatiaceae; genus Halochromatium; species Halochromatium sp. NSM3. Next base: position 17,331 of record NZ_JCAQIA010000023.1, read on the forward strand.
TCATCGCCGCGCAGGCCGAGGCCGTTGTTGCCAGCGCCAGCGCTACCGCCAACCCCCCCGCCAGCGCTACCGCCAATCCTACCGCTAGCCCCACCGCTACGGAGAGCCGCAAGCCGACTGCGGCCAATACCTTAAGTCGCCCCCCCGCACCACCGCTCGAGCGATCCTCTCAAGCCCCGCCGCCACAAACGTCAACCGAGACGACCGAGACAGCGGAGACGGCCGCGCCGCCGCTGCCGGCGGTTCCAGCAGCGGCGGCGCCAGCGTTACTCGCAATGGCCGCAGACGTCGACGTGGAGAGCAGGCCCGAGACAACACTGGAGCCCGAGCCCGAGCCCGAGCGCATACAACCCAGCGACGCGGCATCCCTGCTCGAGGCCGAAGCGATCGATGATGGTCCCGAACGGCGGTCGATCTCGGCGGCCGATATCTTCGCGAGTCGCACGGCCGAGATGGCCAGCCTGGCCACCAGGACCGAGGGGCAGCGCACGACTCACAACAGCCATTCGCGGCGCAAGGCCATCAGCACCGCGACGCGTGACTACCTCTACGCCAACTACCTGGAAGCCTGGCAACGCAAGGCGGAGCGCATCGGCAACCTCAACTATCCGCGTGAGGCTCGGGAACTCGGCCTCTATGGCAACCTGACCCTGCACGTCGCGGTCCGTTCCGATGGTACCCTCGAGGGCATTCGCGTGGTTCGCTCCTCGGGGCACGATGTTCTGGATCAAGCTGCGGTGCGCATCGTCCAACTCGCCGCGCCTTTCGCGCCGTTTCCACCAGGCATCAAACGCGACTTCGACGTGCTCGACATCACTGTTCCCTGGCAATTCCAACGCAATCACAGGCTCGGTTTGGGTCGTTGAACCAGCACCACGACCATGCAACAGGACGCACAGGCGAGCGGTAACGGCTTGCCAGACGCGCGAGCCGGCTGGATACTATCGCTATGACTATATCAACGTCGTTGACCAACCATTTCCTGATCGCGATGCCGGGTCTGCAAGACCCCAACTTCTCGCGCACGGTGACCTATGTCTGCGAGCATTCCGAGGAGGGGGCGATGGGCATCGTCATCAATCGCCCCATGGAAATCCAGCTCGGCGAGGTCTTGGCTCAACTCGATATCGACCCCGAGGCCAGCAACGTCAGCAACGCCCCGGTCTATCTCGGCGGTCCGGTACAGACCGATCGCGGCTTCGTGATCCACGACGGTCACTTCAACTTCGACTCCACGCTCCGGGTGGCCGAGGATATCCAGGTGACCACCTCGCGCGACGTGCTCGAGGCCATCGCCAAGGGCCAGGGCCCAGCGAATCGGCTGGTTGCGCTCGGCTATGCTGGCTGGTCCAGTGGCCAGCTCGAACAAGAGATGATCAACAACGCCTGGCTCAGCGGCCCGGCCAATAATCGGGTCATCTTCAGCACGCCCTCGGCCCAGCGCTGGCAATCGGCCGCGCAACTGCTCGGCGTCGATCTGAATCTACTCAGCGGCGACGCTGGGCACGCCTGACCGATCCGGCGCCCGAGACGGCAGCCTCGACAAGACCTTGGCGACCCTACTCGGCTTCGACTTCGGCCCGCGCAAGATCGGCGTGGCGATCGGCCAAACGGTGACCGGCACGGCCACGGCGCTGGAAACCGTCCGCGCCCAGGGACAGCGTCCCGATTGGAAGCGGCTCGAGGCGATCATCCGCGAGTGGCAACCGCAAGCCGCCGTGGTCGGACTTCCCTTCAATATGGACGACAGCGAGGAGGAGTGGAGCGAACGCGTCCACCGCTTCGCGCGCCAACTACAGGGCCGCTTCGGCCTCAGCGTCTATCTGGTCGATGAGCGCTTGACCAGCCACGCAGCGCGACACGACCTCGAGCTTGATCGGTCTGCACGGGACGATCGGATCGATGCCCATGCGGCGAAGTTGATCCTCGAAACCTGGCTCACCGACGCTCAGCGTCGCGCTCCATCAGCATCCAGCCCATCTCGAGGAGCCCCCTGATCATGACGACGATGCACACCTGGCAGTCCGCCGACGAGGTCGAGGCCGCCATTGGCCAGATGGCCGATCAGCTCGGCGCGCTCTTGGCCGAGCGCGCCATCGACCGACCGTTGATGGTCGGCATCCACAGCGGCGGGGTCTGGATCGCGGAGCGCCTGCACAAACGCCTTGGGCTACAAGAGCCCATGGGCCAGCTCGATATCTCGTTCTATCGCGATGACTTCACCCGCATCGGCACCCATCCGCAGGTGCGCCCGTCGGACCTCCCCGTTCCGGTCGATGATCGCCATATCGTGTTGGTCGACGATGTGCTCCAGACCGGGCGCACCATCCGCGCCGCACTCAATGTCTTGTTCGATTATGGACGCCCGGCCTCGGTGGTGCTGGCCATCCTGGCTTGCCGCGACGGGCGCGAATTGCCTATCGAGCCGGATGTCGTCGGCCTCGACGCCAAACTCGAGCACGGTGAGCAGATCAAGCTGACCGGCCCCGATCCGCTGACACTGAGGCGCGGCCGGGTCGAGCCCAAGGCTCAGCAGACGGCGAGCGGTGATCCGAACGGAGCCCAGTGATGGATCCACGTCAGCTTCAGCTCGATGACGAGGGCCGGCTCAAGCACTTTTTGACCACCGACGGGCTCGACCGCGCACTACTGACCGAGATCCTTGATCGTGCCGAGGGCTTTCTCGGTATCGCGCGGCAAGCGGTGAAAAAAGTTCCCCTGTGCCGGGGCAAAGTCATCGCCAACGTCTTCTTCGAGAACAGCACCCGCACCCGCACCACCTTTGAACTCGCGGCCAAGCGGCTCTCGGCCGATGTGCTCAATGTCAACATCAGCACCTCGGCCACCGCTAAGGGCGAGACGCTGCTCGACACCCTGCGCAACCTCGAGGCGATGAATGTCGATATGTTCGTCGTGCGCCACGCCGACAGCGGCGCCGCGCAGTTCATCGCCGAGCATGCCGCGCCCTTCGTCAGCGTCATCAACGCCGGCGACGGCAGCTATGCGCATCCGACCCAGGGCATGCTCGATATGTTCACCATTCGCCGTCACAAGGGCGCCTTCGAGCCGCTGATCGCGGTGATCGTCGGCGATGTGCTGCACTCACGGGTCGCGCGCTCGCAGATCGGCGCGCTGCGCACCTTGGGTGCGACCGAGGTGCGCGTGGTCGCGCCGCGCACCCTGATCCCGGCCGTGGCCGAGGAGGCGCTTGGGGTGCGGGTGTTTGCCAATCTCGACGACGGCATCCGCGATGCCGATGTGATCATCATGCTCCGGCTGCAACATGAGCGCATGAACGGCGCCTTCCTGCCCAGCGAGCACGAATACTTCCAGCTCTTCGGCCTCACCGAGCAGCGCATCGACCAGGCCAAGCCGGATGCGATCGTCATGCACCCGGGGCCGATCAACCGCGGCGTCGAGATCGACTCCGCGATCGCCGACGGGCCGCGCTCGGTGATCCTCGAGCAGGTCAGCAATGGGTTGGCGGTGCGCATGGCGGTGATGTCGATGTGCATCGGCACCCAGAATCTGGCGCTCGCCAATGCCAGCCGACCGGCGGAGCCAGAGCCAGAGCCAGCCTCGGGACGCGAGCCCCGCATCGACCAAGACGGAGTACCCCATGGCTGAGCGTCGTCTGAGCATCCACCAAGGTCGGGTGATCGATCCCGCCACCGGTCTCGACCAGATCACCGACCTGCATCTGAGCGGCGGGCGCATCGTCGGCATCGGCGCCATGCCTGACGGGTTTGAGCCGCAACGCCTCATCGATGCCACCGGGCTCGTCGTCTGCCCGGGCCTCGTCGACCTCTGTGCCCGCCTGCGCGAGCCTGGGCTTGAGCACAAGGGCACCATCGAGAGCGAAACGCGCGCGGCAGCGGCCGGCGGCATCACCACCCTGTGCTGCCCACCAGACACCGCGCCGGTGATCGATACCCCGGCCGTTGCCCAACTGATCCGACGCCGCGCCAAGACCCGTGGCCAAGCCCGTGTCTTACCGCTCGGCGCCCTCACCAAGGGGCTCGCGGGACAACAGGTCAGCGAGATGGCGGCGCTGCAGGACGCGGGCTGCCCGGCCGTGAGCAACGCCGATCGCCCGATCCGCAATACCCGCGTCCAACGCCGCGCGCTGGAATATGCCGCCACCTTCGACCTCACCAGCTTCTTGCACCCGGCCGATCACGACCTCAGCGATGGCGGTCTGGTCCACGAGGGCCGCGTCAGCACCCAGCTCGGCCTGCCCGGGATTCCAGAAGCGGCAGAAACGGTCGCGGTCGCGCGCGATCTGGCGCTGGCCGAACAGACTGGCGCGCGCGTGCACTTTCGCGGTCTCTCCACCGCGCGCGCGACCGAGATGCTCGCCGAGGCCCGCCATCGCGGCGTCGCCGCTAGCGCCGATGTCAGCGCCCATCAGCTGTTCCTGACCGAAGACGACATCTACGGCTTCAACGCCAACGCCCATGTGATACCGCCGCTGCGCACGAAAAAGGATCGCGACGCCCTGCGCGCGGCGGTCGCCAGCGGCGCGATCTCGGCGATCTGCTCCGACCATCGCCCGCACGAGCCCGACGCCAAGCTCGCCCCCTTCCCGCAGACGCGTCCCGGGATCTCGGCGCTCGAGACTCTGCTGCCGCTGGTGCTGGAGCTGGTAGCGGATGGCGTGATGGACCTCGGCACCGCCCTAGCACGGGTCACCAGCAACCCCGCCCGGATCGTGTCGCGCTCATCCTTGGGCTGCCTGAGCATCGGTGCGCGCGCCGATCTCTGCATCTTCGACCTGAATGAGCGCTGGCGCCCCACACCTGAGCACTGGCTGAGTCAAGGTCAGAACACCCCCTTCTTTGGGCGCGAGCTGCGCGGTCGCGTGCGCTACACCCTCGCTAACGGGCGCCTGGTCTACGAGCGGGCTTGTTGCTGGTGAACAGCCAGAGGCAAGCCAAGACGAACAAGGATGGCTTACCATCAGTCTCGCTTCCCTCTCAACCACCTGGAGTACCACCATGCGCGAGTCGACGAACGACCCATCCCTGGCCCCCATTCCGCCTTTCGGCGACCTCGAGAAGAACTGGGGCTGGCTGCTGGCCTTCGGGCTGCTATCGATCATCCTCGGCACCATCGGTCTTGGCATGACCTTCATGCTGACCGAGCTGGCGGTCGTGTTCTTCGCGGCACTGCTGATCGTCGGCGGCGTCTTTCAATTACTCGACGCCCTCAAATGCAACGGCTGGAAGAGCACCGCCTGGCATGTGCTGATCGCGCTGCTGTATGTCGCCGTCGGCGTCTACATGGCCTTGGAGCCTTTGCATACCGCCGTTGCCCTGACGCTCGTGTTGGGGGCCACGCTGATCGCGATCGGCATCCTACGCGCGATCATGGCGTTTCAGGTCAAGCCGGCGAAGGGCTGGTGGTGGCCGCTGGTCTCGGGGGTCATCTCGCTGATCCTCGGCGGCCTGATCCTGGCCGAATGGCCGCAATCCGGCCTCTTCATCATCGGGCTGTTCATCGCCATCGAGCTGATCTTCAACGGCTGGTCGTATCTCTTCATCGCGCTCGCCGCGCGCGCGGCCCGTCAGGACCGGCTCAAGGCCTGATAGCCAAGCGCTTAGCCGGCATCGGCCTCAGTGCCGGCGCCCTCTTGAGCGACACCGATAAAAACGCCTCGGAGACAGCACCGGCATCGGCGCAACCGCGATCGCTGCCATCGTCCTCAGCGGGGCCATACCACTGACGGAGCGAGTACATGAAAGACGGCGTCATCCTCTCGATCGACCAAGGCACCACGGGCTCGACGGTGCTGCTCTTCGACCATGCCGGCCAGATCCGTAGCCGCGCCTACTCCGAGTTCACCCAGCATTACCCAAAGCCAGGCTGGGTCGAGCACGATGCCGAGGAGATCATGCTGGTCACCATGAAGGTGATCGCCCAGGCACTCAAAGCCGGCGGCATCGCGCCGAACGATATCCAGGGCATCGGCATCACCAATCAGCGCGAGACCGCCGTGCTCTGGGAGCGCGCCAGCGGCAAGCCGGTCGGGCGCGCCATCGTCTGGCAGGATCGGCGCACCGCCGATTATTGCGCCGAACTCAAGGCACAGGGCCACACCGAGCTGGTCCAGCAGAAGACCGGTTTGGTGATCGACCCCTACTTCTCCGGCACCAAGGTCAAGTGGATGCTGGATAACACCCCTGGGCTGCGCGAGCGCGCCAAGCAAGGCGAGATCTGCTTCGGCACTATCGACTCTTGGCTGGTCTACAACCTCACCGGCGGCAAAACCCACATCACCGACTATTCCAACGCCTCGCGCACCCTGCTCTACAACATCCGCGAGCTGCGCTGGGATGACGAATTGCTGGCGCTGCTAGATATCCCGGCCGCGATCTTGCCCGAGGTGCGGCCCTCATCCGAGGTCTACGGCGAGACCGACCCGCAGATGTTTTTCGGCACACGCGGGATACCGGTGGCCGGGATCGCTGGCGATCAGCAGGCGGCACTGTTCGGCCAGGCCTGCTACAAGCGCGGCATGGCCAAGAACACCTATGGCACCGGCTCGTTCGTGCTGATGAACACCGGCACCGAGGCGGTCACCAGCAACGAGCAGTTGCTCACCACCATCGCCTGGGGCATCGGCGACGAGCCGGTCGAGTACGCGCTCGAGGGCGCGATCTTCGTCACCGGCTCGGCAGTGCAGTGGTTGCGCGATGGGCTGAAGATGATCGACCACGCGAGCGAGACCCGCGAGCTAGCACGCGCGGTGCCAGAGAACGAGGACGTCTACTTCGTGCCAGCGCTGGTTGGGCTCGGCGCCCCGCATTGGGACCCTTACGCACGCGGATTACTGATTGGCCTCACCCGCGGCACCAGCCGCGGCCATGTGGCGCGCGCGGTGCTCGAGAGCATGGCCTATCAGACCCGCGACGTGATCGAGGCGATGGAGCGTGATTCTGGCATCACCCTCAAGGAGCTGCGCTGCGACGGCGGCGCCTCAGTCAACAGCGTGCTGATGCAGTTCCAGTCCGACATCCTCGGCGTCAAGGTTGAGGTGCCGAGTATCATCGAGACCACCGCGCTCGGCGCCGCCTATCTGGCCGGTCTCGCGGTCGGCTTCTGGGAGAGTCGCGACGAGATCGCCAAGAAGTGGGCCCTGGATGTCCGCTATCGCCCGCGCATCGACCAGGCCAAGCGCGAGAAGCTGTTCAAGCGCTGGCATCGCGCGGTGGAGTTGGCGAAGGGCTGGGCGCGGGAGGAAGAGTGAAGAGTGGTGATTGGTGCCCGGTACCCGTTGCCTAATGCCTAATCCCTGGCGTCTGCTGCCTGCTGCGTGACGACTGACGAGAGAAGAGTTAAGTATGCATTTACGTGATAGCAACATCGCTAAATTGCCGGATCGGGTATTCGATGCGCTGATCATCGGCAGCGGCATCAACGGCGCCGTCTCGGCGGCGGCGCTCTCGGGCAAGGGCGCGAGCGTGGCGCTGATCGATCAGCGCGACTTCGCGGGCTTTACCAGTCAGCAGTCGTCGAACCTGGCCTGGGGCGGTATCAAGTATCTGGAGAGCGGCGACTATGGGCTGGTGCGCAAGCTGTGCCTGAGCCGTAATCATCTAATCGACAGCTATCCGAGCCGGGTGCAGGAGATCCGCTTCTTCACCACCATCGATAAGGGCTTTCGGTTTTCGCCCTGGTTCCTCTGGATCGGCACCTGGGTCTATTGGCTGTTCGGCAATGGCTATACCCGCATCCCGCGCCTGATGAGCAAGGGCCAGATCCGGCGCGAGGAGCCGGTGGTCAATACCAGCAAGGCCGCCGGTGGCTTCGAGTATTCCGATGCCTATCTGCATGATAACGACTCACGCTTCGTGTTCCAGTTCGTGCGCGCGGCCATGGACCGGGGCACCATTGCCGCGAACTATGTCGAGTCGCTGGGCTCGCGGCGCGAGGGCCAGGGTCAGGACGCGGTCTGGATCACCGAGGCACGCGATACCCAGAGCGGTGAGCGCTTTCAGATCCGCTCCAAGATCCTGATCAACGCTGCCGGCCCCTTCGCCGACGAACTCAATCAGCGCAACGACGAGCAGACCCAGCACCAGCATCTGTTCTCCAAGGGCATCCATCTGATCGTGCCCCAGATCACGCCGCAGCCGCACATCCTGACCTTCTTTGCCGACGATGGCCGGCTGTTCTTCGTCATCCCGATGGGGGTGCGTACCTGTATCGGCACCACCGATACGCCGGTTGAGAGCCCGTTCACCGAGGTGACCGACGAGGATCGGGACTTCGTGCTCGAGAACATCAACAAGCGCCTCGAGCTGGCCCAGCCACTGACCCGCGATGACATCATCGCCGAGCGCTGCGGGGTACGCCCGCTGGTGGTGCAGCGCGCACCCAACGCGGCTGTCGGGGATTCAGAGGGCAGCAGCAATGGCTCTGCCGGCAGCGGCCATGGTGGGGAGGGCAGCGGTAGTGGTGCGGCTGGTGATGGCAAAGCTGGCGATGGCGACGCCGCAGAGGGCGCGCGCGACTGGATGCAGCTCTCGCGCAAGCATGCGATCGATGTCGACCCGGCGCACGCGCATCTGTCGATCTTCGGCGGCAAGCTGACCGACTGTGTGAATGTTGGCAACGAGGTGGCGGAGATCGCCACCAAGCTCGGCATCAAGCTGCCGCATCCGCGCTATCGCTGGTATGGCGAGCCGCATCGTTCGGTCTATGAGGAGTACATGCACCAGGCGCGGCTGATGGATCTGGACAGCTACACCTCGCCGGATTCGATCGAGCCGCTCTCGAGCCGGCTTTGGCGGCGCTACGATCAGCAGGCGTTTGAGCTGCTGGCGCAGATCCGCGAGGATCCGCGCCAGGCCGAGGTGTTGATCAAGGGCACAGACTACACGCGCTGCGAGATCCAGCTGGCCAAGCGCCAAGAGATGATCGTCAAGCTCGAGGACTTCCTGCGCCGGCGCTCGAAGATCGCGCTGGTGGTCTCGCGCCAGACCATTCAGCAAGCAGACGGCCTGATGGAGGCCTGCGAGATCCTGTTCGGCGATGAAGCACAGGCGCGTTATGACGAGTATTTCTGCGAGGATTGCGAGGTCACACCAGCACAATCGCAGCAGACGCCTGATGTTGCTTAGCCTGATGCCGCTGAGCCAGCGAGACGAAATGCACGGCGATTCCGACCAGAGATAACCAAAAGATCGACACCATTGAGGAGACGCCCATGACGCCGTTTCTCGCCGAATTCCTGGGTACCGCGTTGCTGATCCTGCTCGGCAATGGCGTGGTCGCAAACGTCGTGCTGAGCGGAACCAAGGGCCACGGCTCCGGCTGGATCGTCATCAGCTGGGGTTGGGGCATGGCGGTGTTCGTCGCCGTGTTCACCATGGCCTCGTTCAGTGGCGCGCACATCAATCCTTCGGTTTCGGTCGGGTTGGCCATCGCCCATAAGTTCGATTGGGCGCTGGTACCGCTCTATCTCGCCGCGCAATTCCTTGGCGCGATGCTGGGCGCGACCCTGGTCTGGCTGATCTATCGGCCACACTTTGCGCTCACCGAGGATCAGGATCTGAAGCTCGCCTGCTTCTGCACCGCACCGGCGGTGCGCGATCCGATCTCGAACCTGATCTCGGAGATCGTTGGCACCTTCGTGCTGGTGTTCGCGGTGCTGTTCCTGGCCGTCTCGGTGTTCGGACTCGGCGCCTTGGATGCCTTACCAGTTGGGCTCTTGGTGCTGGCGATCGGCCTCAGCCTCGGCGGCACCACTGGCTATGCAATCAACCCGGCCCGCGATCTGGGCCCGCGCCTCATTCATGCGCTACTGCCGATGCCGGGTGGCAAGCGCGACAGCGACTGGGGCTATGCCTGGATTCCGATCATCGGCCCACTGATCGGCGCCGCGCTCGCGGCCGGGCTCTATCTGCTGCTGCAAGACCCGACGAGTGTGCAGTTCCGATGAAGGGCCCCGATCGCCAACGCCGGCAACTACTCTCTGCTGCGGCATTCGGCATCGCCGCCTGGCCATCGCTGCGTGCCCTGGCTGCGTCAGAGACAGCGGATGCAGAGGCAGCCTCATCCGCTGCGCTCGCCTCGGACCAGGCCCAAGCGCGCACCCGTGTTGCCCATCTCGGCGAGATCGAGCCACAACGCCTCGCCGCCGCGCGGCGCTGGGTGCGCGGCGAATTCCAGCCTTCAACGCTGAGCGAGCAGGCGCAGATGGCCGAGATGGCCTTCTTCATCCAGGCCGCGAAGCCGTTCAGCGGCCAGCGCATCCACATCGCCTCCGAGACCATCCCGACCCACGTCTACGAGCAGCGCTTCCTGGCGCGCGCCTTCTTCGAGATCACTGGCATCCGCGTCCAGCACGATCTGTTGCACGAGGGCGAGCTGGTCGAGCGCCTGCGCCAGCAGACCCGCACCGGCCGCAATCTCTACGATGCCTATATCAACGATTCCGACTTCATCGGCACCCACAGCCGCAACGATGCGGTGGTGCCGATCTCGGACTGGATCAGCGGCGAGGGCGCGGCGCTCACGCTGCCGACGCTGGACCTGCCCGACTTCATCGGCCTCGCCTTCACCACTGGCCCGAACGTCAAGGTCTACCAGCTGCCCGACCAACAGTTCGCGAACCTCTACTGGTTCCGGCTCGACTGGTTCGAGCGCGACGACCTGAAACGGGCCTTCGAGCAGCGCTACGGCTACCCGCTCGGCGTACCGCTGAACTGGTCTGCCTACGAGGACATCGCCGACTTCTTCACCCACCAGGTCAAGGAGCTCGACGGCCAGCGCGTCTGGGGCCACATGGACTATGCCAAGGTCGAGCCCTCGCTCGGCTGGCGCTTCACCGATGCCTGGCTGTCGATGGCCGGCGTCGGCGACCAGGGGCTGCCGAACGGCCAGCCGGTCGATGATTGGGGCATCCGCGCCGAGGGCTGCCATCCGATCGGCTCCTCGGTCAGCCGGGGCGGCGCCACCAACAGCCCGGCAGCGGTCTATGCGCTGCGCACCTATCTCGACTGGCTCGAGCGTTTCGCACCGCCCGAGGCGCGCGAGATGACCTTCACCGATGCTGGCCCGGTGCCCGCGCGCGGCGACATTGCGCAGCAGGTGTTCTGGTACACGGCCTTCACGCCCAACATGGTGCGTGCCGGCTCGCAGGTGATGCACGCCGACGGCACGCCGAAATGGCGCGTCGCGCCCTCGCCGCACGGTGCCTACTGGGAGCCCGGCATGAAGCTCGGCTATCAGGACTGCGGCGCCTGGACCCTACCGGCCAGCACCCCGCTCGCTCGCCGCCGCGCAGCCTGGCTCTATGCCCAGTTCTGCGTCTGCAAGACGGTCTCGCTGAAGAAGACGCTGGTCGGGCTGACCCCGTTTCGCGACAGCGACCTGCAATCACAGGCGATGACCGAGGCCGCACCCAGCCTGGGCGGACTGGTCGAGTTCTATCGCAGCCCGGCGCGCAATGCCTGGACCCCGACCGGCCTCAACGTGCCCGACTACGCCCTGCTCGCGCAGCTCTGGTGGACGCGGATCGGTCAGGCCGTGACCGGCCGCGCCAGCCCCCAAGAGGTGATGGACGGTCTCGCCCAGGCCCAAGACGAAACCTTGGAGCGCCTCGCCCGCGCCGAGCTGCGTTGCGCTCCGAAGATTGGCCCAGCCGAGGACCCTGCGGTCTGGCTGGCGCGGCCGGGCGCGCCCAAGCCAGCAATGGCGAACGAGAAGCCGCCGGGGCGCACCATCGCTTACCAGGATCTCATCGCCAGCTGGCGAGAACGAGGTTAAGCCCAACTCCAAACGTTTTGGCCCCCAGCATGGCGTTGAGGAAGTGGATCAGCAGGCTGCGATTGGCTTCGGCGCCGAGCAAGGTCTTGAAGACGCAGTCGATCTTGGGGTCGATGGGGTGGCGCGCATGGCGGGAGTCTAGCATAGGCACGACGAATCGCCTTCGGCGCTCTTCGCGCGCTCGCGCGACGTCGCGGCTTCAGAATTCGGCGTAGCATTGATGATCTCGACTTGCGACCGAACTCGATACCTCTCGACGATGCGACGCTTACCTGCCGAATGGGAACCCCAGGCCGAAATCATGCTGACCTGGCCGCACGCGGATACCGATTGGGCCGCGCGGCTCGGCGCGGTTGAGGCTGTCTACCGACGCTTAGCGCAGCTGATTACCCGCGATCAGGCATTACTGATCGTCTGCCGAGACGAGGCGCATCGGCGTACGATTCAAGCGCAGCTGAGTGAACTACCCAACAAGAACAGCCTTGCCGTCGGGATCGGGACTGGACCTGCCGCAGAAGTCAGAGTCGAAGCCAGCACCAATGGTCAGACCGAGCGCATCCGGTTCGCCGTTGCCGCAAGCAACGACACCTGGGCGCGCGATCATGGGCCGATCAGCGTCATCGACCGCGTCACCAACGCGCGCATCCTGATCGACTTCCGCTTCAACGGCTGGGGCGGTAAATATCCGGCCGAACTCGATGATCGGATCACCGCGACCGTTTATACCGCAGGCGGCTTTGCACCGCCGGACGAGGCTTGGTTGGATAGCGTGGCGGCGACAACCCATGAGCCCGTTGCCAGTGACGTTACCGGAGACGCCAGCGTTCACAACACCGGCGAACGCCTGGAGCCAAGCCCGCTCGTCCTCGAAGGCGGCGCCATCGAGAGCGACGGCGCAGGCAGCCTGCTTGCCGTGCGCCGCACGCTCGTCGATCCAAGGCGCAATCCAGACTGGAGCCAAGCCGCGATCGAGGCCGAGCTACGTGACCGGCTCGGCGTCGAGCGCATCCTCTGGCTCGAGCACGGCCAGCTCAGCGGCGATGATACCGATGGCCATATCGACACCTTAGCGCGCTTCTGCGATCCGCAAACCCTCTGCTATGCCGCGAGCACTAACCCAGAGGACTCGGATCATCCGGCGCTCGAACAGCTCGCCGCTGAAGTGCACGCGCTACGCCAGCGCAACGGCGCGCCCTATCGGCTGATCGCGCTGCCGCAACCGGCGCCGATCCATGACGAGCACGGCCAGCGTCTACCGGCCGGCTACGCCAACTTCCTCATCACCAATCGGGCCGTGCTGGTTCCGGTCTACGATGACCCGGCGGACGCCATCGCCTGCGAACGCCTCGCGAGCTGTTTCCCCGGCCGGCGCATCGAGCCAGTCGATTGCCGGCCACTGATCCGCCAGGGCGGCAGCCTGCATTGCATCACCATGCAGTTAGCCGCAAGCCCGTCGCCAAACCTAGAAACGACAATGGCCGCCTCGCCATAAGCACCACACCGGCTTGAGCGCATGAGAACGCTGAGCAAGTCTCATGCTCACCTTCTGGTGCGGGGTGCTAGCGACGACCGCCAGTGCAGATCCCGCGAGGCGCCCGCTCAGAGGCTCAACAGCGTCATCATCCTTTCCACCGAGCAGGCCTCGAACGCCGCCTGATCGGCGCAGAGCGCGAGGATCGCATCGCTGTTCTTCTGACTGATGCGCCCGCGCAGATAGCGCTCGAACTTGGTCTTGAGCAGCGGAATGCCTTCGTCGCGCCGGCGCCGATGGCCGACCGGATAGTCGACGCTGACCTTCTCGGTGCTGGAGTCGTCGGTGAAGAACACCTGTACCGCGTTGCCGATCGCGCGCTTGTCCGCCTCCAGGTATTCGCGCGTGAAGCGCGGGTTCTCGACCACCTCCATCTTCGCGCGCAACTGATCGATCAGCGGATTGGCGGCGGCTGCGTCCTCGTAGTCATCGGCACTGAGGCTGCCCTGGATCAGCGGCACCGCGACCATGTACTGCAGGCAGTGATCGCGATCGGCCGGGTTGTTCAGCGGTCCGGTCTTGTTGATGATGCGATCACCGGATTCGGTGGTCTCGATCAGGATGCGCTCGATCTCGCCGAGCCGGTCCTTGACCTGTGGATGCAGCGCCAGCGCCGCCTCGACGGCGGTCTGGGCATGGAACTCGGCCGGGTAGCTGATCTTGAACAGCACGTTCTCCATCACATAGGTGCCAAACGGCTGCGCGAGCTGGATCGGCTTGCCGCCAAAGCTGACATCCTGGAAGCCCCAGCCCTTGGCGGTCAGCACCGAGGGATAACCGATCTCACCCTTGAGCGCCGTGTAGGCCAAGAACAGCCCGCGTGCCGAGGCATCACCGGCGGCCCAGGACTTGCGGGGGCCGGTGTTCGGCGCATGCCGGTAGGTGCGCAACGCCGAGCCATCGAGCCAGGCATGGGAGACGGCGCTCAGCACCTCGTCGCGGTTGCAGCCGAGCATCGCTGCGGCAACGGCGGTCGAGGCGATCCGTACCAGCAGCACATGATCCAGCCCGACGCGGTTGAAGCTGTTCTCGAGCGCGAGCACGCCCTGGATCTCGTGCGCCTTGATCATCGCCTGCAGCACATCACCCAGGGTCAGCGGCGCCGCACCATGGGCCAGGGCTTGACGCGACTGGAAATCCGCCAGCGCCAGGATCGCGCCGAGGTTGTCCGAGGGATGGCCCCACTCGGCCGCGAGCCAGGTGTCGTTGTAGTCGAGCCAGCGCACCATGGCGCCGATATTCCAGGCTGCGCGCAGCGGGTCGAGCTGATAGGAGGTGCCGGGCACACGCGCGCCGCCCGGTAGCTCGACGCCAGACACCACCGGCCCGAGCAATTTGCTGCAGGCTGGATAGTTCAGCGCATAGAGCGCACAGCCGATGCTGTCCATCCAATCATAGCGGGCAGTCTCCATCGCCTCTCGGCTCTGACGGACATCGACGTCCAGGGCATAATCGGCGATCTGTTGGATCACTTCATCGTAATCAGGACGCGAGGCGTCCAACGTAGCGGCTTTGCTCATTCAGGAACGCTCCTCAATCGGCACCCAAGCGCGGTTCTCGGGGCCTGTGTAGTTGGCTGACGGGCGGATGATCTTGTTGTCCTCTCGCTGCTCGATCACATGCGCGCCCCAGCCGGTGACGCGCGAGATCACAAATAGCGGCGTGAACATCGCGGTCGGCACGCCCATCTGGTGATAAGAGACGGCCGAGAACCAGTCGAGGTTCGGGAACATCTTCTTCAGCTCCCACATCACCGACTCCAGCCGCTCGGCGACCGCGAATAGGCGTGTGTCCCCGGCCTCCTCCGAGAGCGCCTGGGCGACGCGCTTGATCACCTGATTGCGCGGATCGGCGACGGTGTAGACCGGATGGCCGAAGCCGATGACGATCTCCTTGCGGCCGACGCGCGCGCGGATGTCGGCCTCGGCCTCATCGGCGGTCCAATAGCGGCTCTGGGTGCGGAATGCTTCTTCGTTGGCGCCGCCGTGCTTGGGACCCCGCAGCGCGCCGATGGCGGCGGTAATAGCCGAATACAGGTCCGAGTTGGTCCCGGCGACCACGCGCGCGGCGAAGGTGGAGGCGTTGAACTCGTGCTCGGCGTAGAGCACCAGCGAGGTGTGCATCGCCCGCACCCAGGATGCCTTTGGCGTCTCGCCATGCAGCAGATGCAGGAAATGGCCGCCGATGCTGTCGTCGTCGGTCTCGACCTCGATGCGCCGGCCGTTGACCGCGAAGTGATACCAGTACAGCAATGCCGAGCCGAAGCTCGCCATCATCCGGTCGATGATCTCGCGCGCCTCGGCGGCCGGGTGTGAGTCGCGCTCCGGCAGGCAACTGCCCATCACCGAGCAGGCGGTACGCATCACGTCCATCGGATGCGCAGAGGCCGGAATCGCTTCCAGCGCCTGTTTCACCGCCGATGGCAGGCCACGCATCGAGCGCAGTTTGGTCTTGTACGCGGCCAGCTCGGCCGCGTTCGGCGGCGCGCCGTGGATCAACAGATAGGCGATCTCCTCGAACTCGGCCTGCTCGGCGAAATCGAGAATGTCGTAGCCGCGATAATGCAGATCGTTGCCGGTGCGCCCGACGGTGCAAATCGCCGTGTTGCCGGCGGCGGTGCCGGACAGGGCGACCGATTTCTTTGGCTTTGGCAAGCCGCTGTTGGATGCGCTGGTGTCACTCATGGGCCCTACTCCGCTGCGAAGAGTTGATCGAGCTTCTGCTCGTAGGCGTGGTAGCCGAGGTAGTCGTAGAGGTCGGCACGGCTCTGCATCTGGTCGAGCACTGGCGCCTGGGTGCCTTCGCTGCGCAGGGTCTGGTAGACCTTGAGCGCGGCGGCATTGGCGGCCCGGAAGGCGCTGAGCGGATAGAGCGCGATGCTGACACCGACGCTTGCGAGTTCTTCAACGGTGAACAGCGGCGTTGAACCGAACTCGGTGATGTTGGCCAGTACCGGGACGCCGACCGCGTCGATGAAGGCACGATACTGCTCAAGCTCGGTCACCGCCTCCGGGAAGATCGCATCGGCGCCGGCCTCGACGCAGGCTTGGGCGCGCTCGATCGCTGCCTCCAGCCCCTCGACCGCGAGTGAGTCGGTGCGCGCCATGATCACGAAGTCGTCATCCAGCCGCGCATCGACTGCGGCCTTGATCCGATCGACCATCTCCGCCTGCGGCACGATGGCCTTGTTCGGTCGGTGTCCGCAGCGCTTCTGCTGCACCTGGTCTTCCAGATGCACCGCCGCCGCGCCGGCCTTGTTCATGCTGCGCACCGCGCGGGCGATATTGAAAGCGCCGCCCCAGCCGGTATCGATATCGACCAGCACCGGCAGCTCGGTGACATCGGTGATGCGGCGCAGGTCGATCAGCACATCATCCATGGTGGTGATGCCGAGGTCCGGAATCCCACAGGAGCCGGCCGCGACGCCACCGCCTGAGATATAGAGCGAGCGAAAGCCGGTCGCCTCGGCCAGGCGGGCGTGGTAGGCGTTGATCGCGCCCGCGCATTGCAA
Organism: Halochromatium sp. NSM3; assembly: GCF_059621085.1. Taxonomy (NCBI): domain Bacteria; kingdom Pseudomonadati; phylum Pseudomonadota; class Gammaproteobacteria; order Chromatiales; family Chromatiaceae; genus Halochromatium; species Halochromatium sp. NSM3. The sequence continues at coordinate 34,148 of NZ_JCAQIA010000023.1, forward strand.
CGGCCGCTCTTCGGCCATCGCGGCGCGGAAGCGGGCGCCGGGGTTGGTTGTGACGGTCATGGTTGATCTCCTTGGTGGTGGTCTTGGTATCAGATCAGGCCAGCGCCTGCTCAAGATTACGGCGCGATGAGCGCACATGCTGGCGCATGACCAGCTCGGCCATCTCCGGATCGCGCGCGCGGATTGCATTCAGCAGGTAACAGTGCTCATCGAAGGCTTGTCGCGAGCGCTGGCTGCGCATCCCAAATTGCACCCGGTACATCCGCAGCAGGTGATAGAGGTCTTCGCACAAGAGCGCGATCAACTGCCGGTTCTTGCTGCCCTGGACGATCCGGAAATGGAAGTCGAGATCGCCTTGCTTTTGGAAATAGACCTGGCCTTGCTCCTGCTCGATCTGCTGTCCGTGCTGCTCGAGCAGGGCGCCGAGCGCGTCGATCTCGGCGACGGTCATCGCCTGCGCGGCCAGGCGTGCTGCCATACCCTCGAGCGCCTCGCGCAGCTGAAAGATCTCGATCAACTGCTCCGCACTGAGTTCGACCACGCGTGCACCCAGGTTCGGCTTGCGTTCGACCAATTTGCAGGCCTCGAGCCGGGCGATAGCCGCGCGCAACGAGCCCCGGCTGACGCCATGACGCCGCGCCAGCTCGGGCTCGCTGATCTTGCTGCCCTGCGGGATCTCACCTTCAACGATCGCCTGTTGCAAGGCCTCGAACAGGCGATCCGTCAGGGTGCCGCCAGCGCTCGGCTCTAGCGCGATCAGGCTGGGCTCATTCATCGCCGGCGCAAGCAAAGTGTCGACACCTTTTGGGTTATTCCGGCCTATCTTGCGATGACTCTAGCAGATGAAGCCAGATGTGTCGACAGAATCAGTCTGGCACGAGCAAAAGCACCTTCTGATGTTTACATCACAAATACAGCAATGTAGCCTGATACGTCTTGAGGCAAAAGAGAATGAGCTGTCATGCACCGCACACAGATTTCATTAGAACCCGAGCAGTACCAGCGACTGGGTGACGAGGCAAGACGTCGCGGCATGAGTCTTGCAGCACTGCTCCGCAGCCTCGTCGACGAGCACCTCGGCCGCAGTCAGCCGCCGGTGGAAGACCCACTCGACGCGCTGATCGGCATTGGCGAAGGCACTGGAGAGGCTGTTGGCCGCGATCATAATCACCACCTTTACGAGGCCTCAAACCGGTGAAGCGCGCCTTCGTCGATACCGGCGCCTGGTATGCCCTGCTGGACAAGAAAGACCCAGACCACCCAGCGATCGTAGAGGCGTTTCGTGATTACTGCGGCAGACTGATCACGAGCAACTACGTCTTCGACGAAACCGTCACCCTGGCCCGATATCGGCTCGGCTGGACCGTTGCCCATCAGCTCGGCCGCACATTGCGCGAGCAGCGGGTCGCACGCCTTGAGCGAGTGACCGCGAAAGACGAGGCCGCCGCTTGGTCCATCTTCGAGCAACAGCACGACAAGCGCTACAGCTTTACCGACTGCACCAGCTTCGTGCTCGTACAGCGCCTGGCGTTGCCGCTCTGCCTGGCCATCGATTCGGACTTTCGCGCCTTCGGGCTGCACTGTCTGCCAAACCCGCACTGATCGGATAGCCACCATGCCCATCGCCCACTACCAGCGCGTCGCCGACGGCGTCTTTTGCATCGAGACCGGCCTCTACCGGGACGGCCTCGCCGCCTGCTATCTGCAGCGCGAGCGCGACCGCCTCGCCGTCATCGACACCGGCACTGCCCACACCATACCTGGCCTGCTCGGCGTCATCGAAGACCTCGGACTGACGCCGGCGCATGTGGACTATGTGATCCCAACCCATGTCCACCTAGACCATGCCGGCGGCGCCGGCGCGCTCATGGCTGCTTGCCCGAACGCGATCCTGGTGACCCATCCCAAGGGCGCACCGCACCTCATCGATCCGACCAAGCTCACCGCCGGCGCCACGGCCGTCTACGGCGAGGACGCCTTTGCCCGAGACTTCGGCGTACTCCAGCCCGTGCCGGAAGCGCGCGTGATCGCCGCCGATGACGGCCAGACCTTCGACCTCGCGGGCCGGCAGCTCAGCTTTATCCACACGCCCGGCCATGCCAACCACCACGGCTGCATCTTCGACGCTGGCTCCGGCGGACTCTTCACCGGCGACACCTTCGGCATCTCCTACCGGGAATTCGACACCGCCGCCGGCCCCTGGCTGTTCGCCCCGACCACGCCGGTGGCCTTCGACCCGGACGCCTGGCAGCAGAGCCTGGATCGGATGCTGGCCCTCGAGCCCGTGGCCGCCTTCCTGACGCATTACGGTCGCATCGGCGCGCCAGCCCAGCACCCAGCGCAGCAGGCCGACCAGCTCAGGCGCAGCATCCGCGACCTCGCCGCCATCGCGCTGGAGCATGCCGATGCGCCCCAGCCCGTGCGCAAGGATCGCATCAAGGACGCGATCAGCCGGCATCTGATAGCCGATGCCGGCGCCCACGGCTGCACACTGGACGAGCCGCGCATGCGCGAGCTGTTGGCCGTTGACCTGGAATTGAACGCCCAAGGATTGGAGGTCTGGCTCCAGCGCAGGAAGAAGGACTGAAGCTGAGCTAAGCCGCGAGGGACAACCAAGGCCTGGCGCCAATGCTGCCGTTCGAGCACGTCACCGCCTATTTATGCGGATCGGCTCGCCATCCAACACGGAACGCGCTTTGAGAACACCTGCGATGCGCGCTGCACCGCTCGACCCGACTCGGTCGCGAAGCGCAGGACATCTGCGTCCGGGATTGCAACACCAGCCTTACCGGCATCAAGCGTCGTCGGCACATCGTGACCACGCTCGACGAGAAGCCGTACCACAGGTAACGGGAAGTTTTCGTTGCTATACAACCGCGCCACTGTCCTGATCCTCCTCGTTCTCGGCGATGGCTCGGTCGACCTCCTCCGGGTTCATCCGGGCATAGGCCCACGCGTTGATCAAGTCTTCGGCGCGCAGCGTCGGGTAACTGGCTAGCAGTTCGGCTTCGCTCAGCCCCAAGCGCTGCCCCTGAACTAGGGTCCAGACCGGGATGCGGGTGCGCACGACACAGGCGGCACCACCGCAGACGCCGGGGCGCTTTTCGATACCGGGCGCCGAGCCGCCGATGTCTCGAGTCACCCATTGCAGCACCTGTGCTCGCTCGGCCGCAGTCAGCTGTGGGAGCATGCTTTCGATGGTCCGAAGTGGTGTATCCATGGTTAGCACCCTCACTCACCGCGCATACCCCATCTCCCGCAACGACTGCGCGATCTCATCCAGGATCGCCGGATCATCGATGGTCGCCGGCATCGCCCAGGTCTCGTTATCGGCGATCTTGACCATGGTGCTGCGCAGGATCTTGCCGGAGCGGGTCTTCGGCAGCCGGGAGACGATGGCGACGAGCTTGAAGGCCGCGACCGGGCCGATCTGATCGCGCACGCGCTGGATCAGCTCGGCATTCAGCTCGGCGACGCCGCGCTCGACACCGGCCTTGAGCACCACCAGCCCCAGCGGCAGCTGACCCTTGAGCGCATCGTGCACGCCGATGACCGCGCACTCGGCCACATCCGGATGGCTCGCCAGCACCTCTTCGATCTGCCCGGTCGAGAGCCGGTGTCCGGCGACGTTGATCACGTCATCGGTGCGGCTCATGATCCAAACGTAGCCGTCGGCGTCCTTGAAGCCGGCGTCGCCGGTGATGTAGTAGCCCGGGTGAGCGCTGAGATAGGCCTCGCGGAAACGCTCGTCGTTGTTCCAGAGGGTCGGCAGGCAGCCGGGCGGCAACGGCAGCTTGAGGCAGATGTCACCCATCTCGCCGGGCGGCCGCGCTTGGCCCTGATCATCAAGGATGCACACGTCATAGCCGACCATGGCGCGGGTCGGCGAGCCGGCCTTGATCGGCAACTGCTCGATGCCGAGCGGATTGGCGGCGATGGCCCAGCCGGTCTCGGTCTGCCACCAGTGATCAATCACCGGCTTCTCGAGTAGGACCTCGGCCCAATGCAGGGTGTCCGGATCGCAGCGCTCGCCGGCCAGGAACAGGCTCTGCATCCCGCTGAGATCGTAGCGCGCCAAGTACTCGCCCTTGGGGTCTTCCTTCTTGATGGCGCGGATCGCGGTCGGCGCGGTGAACATGACCTTGACGCCATGTTCGCTGACCACGCGCCAGAAGGCGCCCGGATCGGGCGTGCCGACGGGCTTGCCCTCGTAGATCAGCGTGGTGCAGCCGGCCAACAGCGGCCCGTAGATGATGTAGCTGTGACCAACCACCCAGCCGACATCGGACGCGGCCCAGAACACATCGCCGGCGTGCGCATTATAGATATTCGCCATCGACCAGTGCAGCGCCACCGCATGGCCGCCGTTATCACGCACCACGCCCTTGGGCCGCCCAGTGGTGCCGGAGGTGTAGAGGATGTAGAGCGGATCGGTGGCCGCGACCGGCACGCAGTCGGTGGGTTCGGCCGCCGCCACCGCCTCGTCCCAGTCGAGATCACGCCCCGGCTGCAGCTCGGCGACGAGCTGCGGGCGCTGCTTGATGATGCAGGCTGTGGGCTTGTGCGTGGCTTGCTCGATGGCCGCGTCGATCAGCGGCTTGTAGGCGACTTTCCGGTTCGGCTCGATGCCGCAGGAGGCCGAGAGCACGAGCTTCGGCTGGCAATCATCGATGCGGGTCGCCAGCTCGCGCGCCGCGAAGCCGCCAAAGACCACCGAATGGATCGCCCCAAGGCGCGCGCAGGCGAGCATCGCCATCGCCGCCTCCGGGATCATCGGCATGTAGATGATCACCCGATCGCCGCGCTCGACTCCCTGTGCGGCAATGGCGCCGGCCAGCGCTGCGACCTGATCGCGCAGCGCCTGGTAGCTGTAGCGCTGCACCTGCTCGGTGACCGGGCTGTCGTAGATCAGCGCCAAGCGCTCGCCATGGCCGGCGTCGACATGCCGATCGAGCGCGTTGTAGCAAGTGTTCAGCTGGCCACCCACGAACCAGCGCGGGGTTGGCTGCGCTGTGCGGTCGAGCACCTGCTCCCAGGATTGGTCCCAATGCAGACCCTCGGCGGCCTCGGCCCAGAAGGATTCAGGCTGTTCGATCGATCGCTGATAGATTTCGTCATAGGTTGGCATCGTCAGACTCCCCAGGTGGTCATAATCGTGTGCTGGCGGCGCCTCCGGGCACGCCACTGTCTGCGGCGACTCGGACTCACTGCGCCGCGACCTGATGGAGTCTAAGGGATTCAGGGATAACGAGCACCCGGGCATGCAACCTGACATCAGAATCCGACGCACGCCCGTTCCAGTTAAGGCTTGCATCGGACCGGCCCGAACAGGATCATCGGCCATCGCGGGTTCACGAATGATACGCGGCACGCCTGCGCAGCCGCCGATGCTCGATGGGGCCTGTGCACCACTCAACGGGGGACAACGATGAATTGGTATCTTGAGGTCTTGCGAAAGTACGCGGTGTTCACTGGCCGCAGCCGCCGCAAGGAGTACTGGTATTACTTCCTGATCAATTTTCTGATCATCACTGCCCTGCTGCTCATCGACAACATGCTCGGCACGCTCGATCCGGAAGCCGGCATGGGGCTGATCAGCGGCCTCTACGCGCTCGCGGTGCTGCTCCCGGGGATCGCGGTGGCCGTGCGTCGCCTGCACGACACCGGCCGCACCGGCTGGTGGGTGCTGATCGCGCTGATCCCCATCGTCGGCCCCATCATCCTGATCTTCTTCCTGATCCAAGAGAGCGTGGTGGGCGACAATCAGTACGGCCCCAACCCCAAGGGCGGGATCAAGGGCGACTTCGCCTAGCGAGTCGACTCACCAACGCGGCCAGTGCGCGATCAACGGATCGGTGGGGATGCCCAACTGGCCAATACCGGCGAGCACCGGCGTCGGGTCGGGGGTCAGCCCGAGCAGCCACACCGTCGCGCCGATCAACAACAGCGACCAGGGCCAGGCGCGCAGGCTGAGCGGCTTGAGCGCGGTGCCGAACGAGCGCTTCACGCGCCGGCCAAGCAGATCGACACTGGCGATCTCGTCCAAGGTGAGATGGGTCAGGTAACCGAGCAGCACAAAGCCCCCGGCCAGCCAGGCCAGTAAGGGCTCAACATCCAGCCAGAGGTCCGCCGCCACGGTCATCGCCAGCGCCAGCGCGATGGCCATCAACAGAGTGTGCCAGACGCCACGGTGCACGGTCAGGCGCGCAAATGTCCAGCGCAGCGGAAAGGCGACGAACAGCGTCACGACGACCCAGATCGCGACCTGCCCGAGCACACCGACCTCGGCCGGCACATGGTCGTCCAACTCAAACGCCACCATGAAGCCAAGGATGATGCCGACGCTGTTGAACAGCGCACGCACCGGCTTCGAGTCATCGGCATCGATATCCGGCAACAGGCTCGCCATGGTGCCGATGACGAACAGAACCTGGGTCTCGGTGCTGTTGATCAGGCCTTGGCCATAGGCGGCGAAGGCCGCCACTCCGGAAATCAGCACGCCGCCGGTCAAATGTCCCTGGAAATTCGCCATCAGGTCGCCTTTCGTGTCTGGTGAATCGCGCGGATGCGCGCTTCGCGCAACCGCTGTGGGATCAGGGCCTTGGACTCGGTCGCCTGGGCAATCGCGGCGGCATCGATGGCACGCGCCGCGCTCGCTAGGCGGCGCAAGCGCGCGGCCTGCGGATAATCGCGCTCCTCGTAGCCGGTGCGGCCGCGAAAATCGGCCTCGCACGCCGTCAGCATCTGCTCGAAGCGATCGGGGCGACGGAACAGATCAACCCCATCGAACAAATCCTGGATGGTCGCTGAGCGCAGCTCGTTGACCTTATGCACCTGGCCATGGAAACGGGCGGTGATCCGCGCCAGCTCGCAATAGCGCTTCGGCACCCGCAGCCGCGCGCAGACCTCGGCCAGCAGCCTGACGCCGCGCGCTTCGTGGCCGTGATGACTGGGCAGGATCTCGGGCGGGGTATTGCCCTTGCCGAGATCATGACAGAGCGCCGCGAAGCGCACCTCGGCCTCTGGCGAGAGCCGCGCTGCGGTGTCGAGCACCAGCATCACATGCACCCCAGTGTCGACCTCGGGATGCCACTTGGCCGGCTGCGGCACGCCCCAGAGCCGATCCAGCTCGGGCAGCAGCCGTTGCAGCGCGCCGCAGGCGCGTAAGGTCTCGAAGAACACCGACAACCGAGCGCCGGCGCGCTGTTCATTGAGCACCTTGGCGAGTTCGGCCCAGACCCGCTCTGGCACCAAGGCATCGACCTCGCCGGCCGCGACCATACGCCGCATCAGGCCCAGGGTCTCCTCGGCGATCTCAAAGCCGAGCCCCCGCAGCCGAGCGGCGAAGCGCGCGCTGCGCAGGATGCGCACCGGGTCTTCGCCGAAGGCCGGCGAGACGTGGCGCAAGCGCCGCTGCTCGAGATCGGCCAGGCCGCCATAGGGATCGATGATGCGCCCATCCGCAGTCTCGGCGAGCGCGTTGATGGTCAGGTCCCGACGTTCGAGATCCTGCTCCAGGGTCACGCTCGGCTCGGCGTGGAAGACGAAACCGTGATAGCCCGGTGCGGTCTTGCGCTCGGTGCGCGCTAGGGCGTACTCGTCCTTGGTGTGTGGATGCAGAAAGACCGGAAACTCCTTGCCCACGGGCAGAAAGCCGCGCCGCAGCATCTCGTTGGCATCGGCACCGACGACCACATAATCGCGCTCCTCGACCGCGAGCCCGAGCAGCCGATCGCGCACCGCGCCGCCGACGAGATAGGTTTCAAGCCCAGAGGTCGTGGAATCACTCATAAAAACGGCGGCAAGAGCGTGTCGATACTCGATGACAGCCTCGAATTATGCCAGCCCCTAAAGGTTCAGCACGGCCGAGGCGACCCTCGTAGAATAGCGGTTTTACTCGCGACCATCCGATCACAACACGCCCATGGCCCGCATTCTCGGCCTCTTGCTCTTACTCGCCGTCGTCGCCTACGGCCTCTGGCCCTATTACAGCCTGTTTCGCATCCACAGCGCGCTGCAGGAGCCAAGTGCCGAGGCATTGGAACCTGTGGTCGATCTGGCCGCCATCCAAGCCCATTATAAGACCCGCATCAGCAACAGCGTCAGCGACTTGCTACCCCCCAGCCAGAGCCAACGCCAGAGCCAGACCGAGGCCGATCAGGTGATCGGCTGGCTGGCCGATAACCTGAAGCGGCTCGGCGATGCGGCCCTGGAACAGGCGATCACGCTCGACTGGGTTCGCGTTAGCCTGCTCAATGCCAGTCGGCGCGCCGATGCCGAGAGCAGTCCGTCCAAGGACAGCAGCTTCATCGGCGCGATCGATTTCGCCTTCTTCGAGTCTTGGGACCGCTTTGTGGTCCGTTTTGGCGAACTCGGCGGCAACCCGACCTTCGTGATCCTGAGCTTCGAGGACGGCGAATGGCGCATTACTGATATCACGGGCTGAAGCGTCCGATTTCCTTGTTCGCATCTGCAACTCTTGCTCGCATCTGGAGGTTGAAAGCATGTTCCCGCGTCTGCTGTCTCTCTCGCTGTCTGTCTCGCGCTCGGCCATGCTGGCCGGCGCCATCCTCGTGCTCGCCGCTGGCAACGCAGCAGCCTTCAAGTGCATGCCTATCTACGGCAACTGGTGCGGCATCAACTATCCGAGCTTCGGCTGGCCGCCACCGGTTGATGCCTTCGATGCCGCCTGCATGCGCCACGACCTCTGCACCGCGCAGCCGGGGCCGGACACCGGCTGCGACATCGCCTTCGTCGGAGAGCTGCATGGCATCGCCGCGCAGGTCGGCTATCTACCGCGACCGCTGCAATGGGCCGAGTACGTCATCCGCCTCAAGGCCGGCGGCCCTTGGGGCGGGATGCCGCTGCCAACGCCCGGCGATGCCATGGGGGTGATGTCGAGTCTGGCCGCGCCCTGCTGGTGACAGCCTCGCCTGAGCGCTTGCCGACCAGACGGCAACGCGTCGACGGTCAATCGCTGAGCACAGGATCCGCGATCGCCGCGACATCAGCCCGCCCAGCACTCACATCAACGCGCCACAGCAGCGCGGCGCCGATCAGGAACAGCAGCAGGATCGGCAGCAGCGCCAGGCGGGGATCACCGCTCAAGGCGGCGGCGGTGCCCACCAAGAAGGGGCCGAGCACGGCGGCGAATTTACCGACCATGTTGTAGAAGCCGAACAGCTCTGCCGTCTGCCCGGCCGGGATCAGGCTCGCGAACAGCGCCCGACTCAGGGCCTGGATGCCGCCCTGGACCAGACCGATCGCGGCGGCCAGGACATAGAAATGTTCGACACGCGTCATCTGCGAGGCGGCGGCGATCACCAGGATATAGACCCCGATCGCGACCAGGATCGCCGGCTTGGGGCCGAGCTGCGTGCCGAGGCGCCCAAAGGCCAGCGCCGCCGGGAAGCCGACGAACTGGGTGATCAACAGCGCGACCATCAGGCTCGAACTCGCGAAGCCCAGATCTAGCCCGTACTTGACCGCCATGAACATCAGGGTATCGACACCGTCGATGTAGAACCAATAGGCGAGCAAGAACAAGAAGGTGTTCGGCAGCGAGCGGATCGCGCGAAAGGTCAGCGCCAGTTCGCGAAAGGCCCCCCGCACCGCACGCGGCAAAGTCTTTCGGCCCAGCCCCTTGCTCTCCGGGACGAACAGCAGCAACGGCAGCGTGAACAGCGCCCACCAGAGCGCGACCCCGAGGAACGCGAGCTGCACCGCAGCGCTCTCATCAGCGAGGCCGACGCGCTGCGGGAACAACACCATCAGCACGAAGCACGCGAACAGCAGCCCGCCGCCCAGATAGCCTAGTGCGTAGGCGAGGGAGGAGGCACGCTCGTAATCGCGCGGCGCGGCCACATCGGTGATCAGCGCATCATTGAAGATATTGCTGCCGAAGAAGCCGAGCAGCCCAGCCAGATAGAGCAGTAGCGCTGTCTGCCACTGGCCCGCGCCAACCCAATACAAGGCGCCGGTCGCGAGCAGCCCAAGCAGCGTGAAGCCGAGCAGGAAGCGTTTCTTGGCGCCGAGCTGATCGGCCAGCGCGCCCAGGATCGGCGCGCTCAGCACCAGGATCAGACTGGCCGCGCTGCTGGTATAACCGAGCCATTGGGTACTCTTGGCATCCGGCAGCGCGTTGGCCCAGAACTGGCTGAAGAACACCGGGAAGAAGCCGGCAATGACCACCGTCGCAAAGGCTGAGTTGGCCCAGTCGTAGAACGCCCAGGCCAGAACCTGGCGCTGACTGGACTCGGTGCTGAGCAGCCGCATGCGCGCTTCAACCCTGGCCGCTGACGATCATGGCCATGCGCACCAGCTCGGCGAGAGAGTCAGCCCGCGTCTTGTCCATCACCCGCGCGCGGTGGACCTCGACGGTCTTCGCGCTGACGCTGAGCGCGGCGGCGATCTCCTTGTTCGATTTTCCGTCCGTCACCATCGTCATCACCTCGTGCTCGCGCGGCGTCAGCTCAGCGAGGCGGGCGGCGATCTCGGCCTTGCGTGTCTGCAGCGCGCGATGCTGCTCGTCGTATTCGAGGGCCTTGCGGAGGCTGTTGAGCAATTGTTCATCGTCGAACGGTTTCTCGATGAAATCGACCGCGCCGGCCTTCATCGCTTTCACCGCCATCGCCACATCGCCGTGACCGGTGATGATGATCACCGGGAGACGGATCTCGCGCCGCCCCAGGTATTCCTGAAGCTCGAGCCCGCTCATCCCCGGCATGCGCACATCCAGCAGCAGACAGCCGGCACGCCCGGGATAGTAGGCATCAAGAAAGGCATGCGCCGAATCGAAGGTCTCGACCCGCATGCCGACCGACTCGATCAACCATTGCAGCGAGCCACGCATGGCCTGGTCGTCATCGACGACGAACACGGTCAGTTCCTGGTTCATCCGTGCGTGCCCTCAGCGCGTGGTTGTTCGATCAGCGTCAGCGGGCGCGTATCGGGCAGGCCCAGCGTGCTGGCGCGCGCGCGCTCGTCGAGTTCCTCGGCCGCCACCGGCAACTCGACCTGAAACACCGTGCCCAGACCGGGCTCGGACTCGGCGCGAATGGTGCCGTCGTGATCCTCAAGGATGGTCAGACTGATTGGTAGCCCCATACCCATTCCGGTCTCTTTGGTGGTGAAGAAGGGATCGAACAGCAAGCTCATGCGCTCCGGCGGGATGCCGGGACCATTGTCCCGGACACGCACCAAGGCGCGATCATCCACACGTCGGGTGCTGATCAGCAGCGCACGCTCGCCCGGCAAGCGCTCCTCGAGCGCATCCAACGCATTGCGCACCAGATTCAGCAGCACCTGCTCGATCTGCACCAGATCGACATCCACCGGGATCGCCTCCTCGGCGAGCTGCTGCTCGATCTGCATCTCTAGCTTGGCGGTCTCGAACTCGACGAAGCTGCAGACCTCGCGCACCAGCAGGTTGAGATCGACCGCCGAGCGGATCGGCTGCTGCTTGCCGACCAGCGCCCGCAGCCGCTTGATGATCTCGCCAGCGCGTTGCGCCTGCCCCGAGATGTGCGCCATCGCGTCCACCAGTGCCGCGCTGTCACCCTGGCCGCTCTTCAGCCGGCGGCTCGCGCCATTGGCGTAATTGACGATCGCCGCCAGCGGCTGGTTGAGTTCATGCGCCATCCCGGTCGCCACCTCGCCCATGGTACTCAAGCGGCAGACATGGACCAACTCGGCCTGATGTTGACGTGACTCCTGCTCGGCGCGACGCACCGCAGTGATATCGCGCGCATAGATGTTCACATACCCGAGATCCTGAATCGGCACGAACAGCAGCGCGTAGATGGTACTGCCCAGATCGTCCTCATGCTCCAGGGTCTCGCCGTCTTCGAGCACCGCACGCACCTGCTCGCACCAGCGCGTCGGCAGCGGCCCGCCAGGCTCCGTTTCCCAGGCCTGGATCAACGGCTGGCTGGCGGCATTGGCATAGACGATGCGGGCGGCACCGTTGACGCGCAAGATCGGGCTCGGACTCTCGCTGGCGAAGCGGGCCAAGCCCTTGATCTCGCGCTCGGCCTCCTTGCGCTTGGTGATGTCGTGGATATAGAGCGTATACACCGGCTCCTCCTCGAGCGCGATCGGCACGATCGAGACCTCGATCGGGAACAACTGCACGTTGTCGCGCACCGCGCGCAGCTCGGTGCGGGCATGGGGACGCTCGCCAAGGGGACCGCGTCGGCTCGACTCGCGCAGCAGGCCGATGAAATGGGCGCGGTCGCTGGGGGCGACGAAGGTGCGCACGAAGTCGAGGCCGATGATGGCATGGCGATCAAAGCCCAGCATGCGTTCGGCGGTGGGGTTGTAGTCGATGACTGCGCCCGCTCGGTTCAGGGTCACGATCGCGTCCAGTGAGGCCTCCATGATCGCGGCCTTGAGCGCCTCGGTCTCGCGCATCTCGTGTTCGTGCTTGCGCCGCATCTCCTCGCGCGCGCGCAGCACCAGCGAGGTGAAATGCTGCATCCATTCCTCGAGCAGCACCAGTTGGTTGCCGCCGCCCTTGAAGCCCGGCTGCTCGATGCCGAGCGCCCGCTGCGAGAAACGGGTCATGCGCTTCAGCACCTTGTTCAGCCGCGCCGAAACCAGATAGATCACCAGCGAGAACACGGCGATGAAGACCAGCGCGGCAATCAAGCGCTGGTTGCGCTCGAAATCGATCACCTTGTCCGACATTTTGGTCACGATGCGCTGGGGGATGAAGGTCGCGAACAGCATGTTCCAGTTCGAGCCCTCGTAGGCCGGCAACGACTGCGAGGTGACCAGGTACTCATCGCTCCACTCGCTGAGCAAGGTGCCGGGGATCAACTGCTGGGGTTCGTTACTGGCGAGGATGCGCTGCTCGTCGGCATCGATCAGCGCCACCGCCGAACGATCCGCCGAAAAGCTCCCCTCGGAGGCGGCGAGAAACGCCGCGTCCACCGGCACTAGGACCACCAGGCTGCCCATGGTATAGCCGCTGGCATCCTCAACCCGATCGCTGACCACCAGATAGGGTTGATCGTCGAAGCGCGCGAGGACGCTCCGCACCTCGTCGAGGTCACCGAGCCACTGACCGAGACTGCCGGTCAGCTCCTCCGGCAACCGCTCGTCACCGGCCTGATAGACCTCGCGCACCAGACCGCGCGAGTCCACCAAGAGCACATGACTCGGGGCCAGCAACGCATTGCGGCCGAACACATCCGGCAGCCAAAAGGGCCGGAACCCGGCATAGACCACCGGATCGACGACCTCGCCGGGAAACCAGAACAACGGCTCCAGGTATTGCGCCAGGCGCCGATGATTGGCCAGCAGGCGCGTCGTCGCCGCATAGTTGGTCATGTACTGATCGAAACGGATCAGGCTCTCGCGCGCGCGCAGATCGAGCCGCATCGAGAGTTCGCGTCCAAAGATGCGCTCGATGGCCTTGCTCTGCACCTGATCGAGCACGATCCAGACCGCGAGCCCCGCGATCACGCCGATCAAGATCCCGATCACCGGCATGGGCAGCCGGCGCAGCAGATGAAACAGCGTTGCTTTGATGCTGATACGGGGCAGTGTCACTGAGCAACCCGATGGTAGAGCAGCAGCCAACGCTAGCCAGCGCTGGCTGCATCTGGGTAAGGTGGAGCTTAGTGAGCAACGACCGACTTGATCAACCCTCGAGCCACCCCATGACCGACCTGTCCCAGTCTCGCAGCCCCGGCCTGCCGCGCCGCCTGGCGGCGATCCTCTATGATCTCCTGCTGCTCGGCTCCGTGCTGATCGTGGCCGCCTTCGTCTACAGCATCCCGGTGCAGAGCCTGACCGGCGCCGATCTCGCCGAGGGGAGCGCGCGGCTGTTGTTCCAGCTCTATCTGCTGCTGGTGATCCTCGGCTATTACCTCTACTTCTGGACCCATGGCCGCCAAACGCTGTCGATGCGGGTCTGGCGACTGCTCATCCTGCGCGAGGACGGCGCGCCGCTCAGCGCACGGGATGCCGTGCGCCGCCTCGGCTTCGCCCTGCTGACCCTAGCGCCGGCCGGGCTCGGCCTCTGGTGGATGCTGTTCGACCGCGAGCAGCAGACCTGGTACGACCGTCTGGCCGGCACCCGCACCCTGCTGCTGCGCAAGGACGCCGGCCGGCGCCGCTCAACCAATGAGGCCGACTGATGCGCTTCGAGATCATCCCTGTCACTCCCTTCGAGCAGAACTGCACCCTGCTCATCTGCCCCACCACCTTGGAGGCCGCGATCGTTGACCCCGGTGGCGAGCCGGAGCGGATCAGCGCGGTGCTGGAGCGCAGCGGCGCGACGCCACGCATGATCCTGCTCACGCTTGGGCATCTTGATCATGGCGGCGCTGCGCCGGCGCGCGCCGCGGCGCTCGGGGTTCCGATCATCGGCCCCGTGCGCGCCGACGCCTTCTGGCTCGAGGCCCTGCCGCAGCAGGCGCAGATGTTCGGCTTCCCGCAGCAGGCCGCGTTCAGTCCCGATCAATGGCTCGAGCACGGCGACCAGGTGCCGCTCGGCGAGCGCCGACTCGAGGTGCGGCACTGTCCGGGTCACACGCCCGGCCATCTGGTGTTCGTCGACCGCGCGGCCGGTCTGGCCCAGGTCGGCGATGTGCTCTTCCGGGGTGCGATCGGCCGCACCGACTTTCCGCGCGGCGATCATGGCCAGCTCCTGCGCTCGATCCGCGAGCAGTTGTTCCCGCTCGGCGATGCGGTGCGCTTCATCCCCGGCCACGGCCCGATGGGCACCTTGGGCGAGGAGCGCCGCACCAACCCCTTCGTCGGTGAACCGCGAGCGCGCTGATCTGATCCGTTGATCCGTTGATCCGTTGAATCATTGATCCCGCTAGCCAGAAACCCTAGCGGTGAGAGGTATATAATGGGCGGTCACCGAGCCGTCACCTGCCCTTCCTTGCCATGCTGCTGAAACGTCTGTTCGGCCGACGCGCCGAGATCGAGGCCCCCGACGACCCCCAACCCTCGCTTGAGCACGCGCTCGAGAGCCCCGAGGTCAACGTCCGTCGCCAGGCCTGCCGGCAACTGACCGACTTGCGCTTGCTGCGCGTCCTCGCCGCGCGCGACGAGGACGCAGGTGTGCGCGAGCTGGCCGAGGCGCGCTACCGGCGACTGTTGTGCGGCCTCGACGCTCAGGCGCCGAGCCTAGAGGTGCGCCTCGCCGAACTCGAGCGCGCGTTCGACCGCTCGCTCGATCCAGCGATGCTCGATCCTTCGCTTGATCAATCGCCCGATCACTCGCTCGACCCAGGGTTGCTCGCACAAGTCGCCCTCCAAGCCAGCGACGCCCCCCTGCGCCTCGCCGCGATCGGCCAGGTTGTCGATGCCGAGGTTCTGACCAGCTGCGCGATCAATGACCTGGTCGCCGCGAATCGACTCGCGGCGGCTGAGCGCGTTCAGCACAAGGCCGCGCTCGAACAGATCGTCAAAGCCTCCGGCAAGCGCGACAAACGGGTCTACCGGCTCGCGCGCGAGCGCCTCAAGCAGATGCTCGAGCAAGAAGAGCGTCCCCGGCGCGCGCATGAGCTGGGTGAGACCCTGTGCGAACGCCTGGAACGGCTCGGGCGCTTCGACAACTGGCTGCAAGATCGCTCCGTACTCGAGCATCTGGAGCAGCAGTGGCAGACGATCGAGGCCGATGTCGATCAGGCCCTGAGCCAGCGTTTCCAGACCCTGCGCCAGCGCTTCCTTGATGGCTACGAGACCTATCGGCAAGCTCATGCGGCGCGGATCGCCGAGCAGGAAGCCCAAGCCGCCGCCACCCGCGAACGCGAGACGCTCATCGAGCAGCTACGCGATCTCGCCAAGCGTGCTCCCGAGCTGGATCTGGAAACGCTCACACAGGAGCAGGAGCAGCTTCAGCAGGCTTGGCAAAGCACCGGCCCGCCGGAGCCAACGACCCAAGCCGAACTCGAGCAAGCCTATCGTCAGGCGCGGCAAGCGATCGAGGCGCAACGGCAGCAATTCAGGCAACACGAGCGGATCGATCAGGCTGCGGAGCAACTCCTCGCCGACCTGCGCCGCCAGAACGAGCGCGGCGGCCACCCGGATCGGCGCACACTCGAGGCACTGCGCCAACGCCGCCGGACACTGCCAGACAGTGAGCCAGGCACCGGCGATGAAACCATGGCGGCCAACGCGACCCCATCGCCGCAGGCAACACGGCTGCGGGAGATCGACCAGCTCCTCGAGCGCTTCGAGCAACGCCTGCAACGGCATCGCAAACAACTGACGCGTAAGCTCGAGGCACTGCCGGAACGACTCACCGAGCTGGAAGCGCATCTCGACGCCGGCGAGCTGAAAAAGTCCGATCCGCTCTACCAAAGCATCAGCGCGACCCTCGAGCAGGCCCGCTCCGTCGCGATCGGGCGCGAGACCATCAGTGCCATCGACGAGCGTCTCAAGCGCATCGCCCCGCAACTGCGCGAGCTGCGCCATTGGCGGCGCTGGAGCACCGATGAGCATCGCGCTCAGCTCTGCGCCGAGGCCGAGGCCCTCGCCGCCGATACCGAGCATGCCGATGAGCCCAGTATCAACCGCTTACAGGAACTCAAGGCCCACTGGCAACAGCTCGACCACCAGGGCGCGCCGGCCGACGATGCGCTCTGGGAGCGTTTTCGTCAGGCCGGCGAGCAGATCCGAACGCGCTGCCGACCCTTTCTCGAGGCACAGGCGGCGCTGCGCGGCGAGAATCGCAAACAGCGCGAGGCCTTGGCCAAGCGTCTCGAAGACTTCCTCGACAAGGTTGACTGGGAGCGCGTCGATTGGAAGAAGCTACACCGTGCCGAACGCGAGATGCGCCAGGCCTGGAGCGCCCTGATCGAGGCGCCGGGGATCGAGGCATCGGGGGTCAACGCAACGAGCGGTGACAACAAGGGCGCGCGTGATCGCGCGATCGAGGGCCGCTTCCGCCGCGCGCTGCGGCGGCTCGACCGCATCCTGGCCGAGGAACGCGCGCGCAACCAAGCGCAGAAGCACCAGTTGCTGGAACAGATGCGGGCGCTGGCCGATGAACCCGATCTACGCAAGGCGATCGATACGGCCAAGCAGCTACAACACCAATGGCAGACCACGGTTCCGGCACGCCACCGCGACGAGAACGCGCTGTGGCATCAGTTCCGCGCCGCGAGCGATACGGTCTTCGCGCGCCGCGCCGCCGAATACGAGGCACGTGGCGCCGGCTTGCGCGAGAACCAGGCGACCCGCGAGGCCATCTGCCGGGATCTCCTGGCCTTGGCGGAGTCCGATGCCCTGCACACGGCCGCTGAGTTGGAGCACCAGAGCAGCGAACTCAAGCGACGTTGGAGCGATACCGAGGCATTACCGGTACCGCGCCAGGCCCAGGCGGCACTGAACCGCACCTGGCGCGAAGCCCTGGCCGCCGTGCGCGTGCGCCTTGCGAGCTTGCATGACGCCGAGCGTTGGGCCGGGATCGAGCGTCTGGCGCAACGCGCGGTCTATTGCGACAACGCGGCCCGCCATCTGCTCGCGAACGGTACTGTCGATGGGGTCAGCGACTGCGAACGCCTGCAACAGGACTGGCAGGCATTACCCGTGATCGAGGACCAACCGCTAGCGAAAGCGCTCGATACGGCCTTCGGTCAGGTGCTCGCTAGCTGCCGCGACCCGAAGCAGCGCCCGGCGCTCGCCTCCTTGCTCGAAGAGCACCTGCGACAACGCGAATCGCTCTGTCTCACGCTCGAGATCATCGCCCAAGTCGAGTCACCTGATCGCTTGCAGGCGCAGCGCATGCAGCGCCAGGTCGAGCGCTTGCGCGATCGGATGACCGAGGGCGAGCCCGGCGCCAGCGATGACGTCGGCGCCCTGCTGCGCGATTGGTATCTGACCACCCCGGCGGCGACGTCGGCAGCGTTGAATGCGCGCTTCGAGCGCATCAACGCGGTCCTGCGCGAGGGCGCGACCCAGCCCGAGCTGAGCACGGACCTGGCCGACATCGGCGTCAGCGCCTGACGCCGACAACGCGCCTTGGCTCAGTATTTCACCGAGCAGCCATAGGGCCGAGTCACTGGCTGGCTCACCGGCTTCCCGGCCTCGAGTTCAGCCATCGCCAGGCGCACATAGTTGGTCGAGTCCGGGATGTCGGCTGGATCGGTGGTTGCCCGATCGTCGATGCCGCCCATATAAAGCAGCGTACCAGCCTCGTCGATGAGGTACATGTGCGGCGTGGTACGGGCGCCGTAGGCGCGCCCGATCTCCCCATCGACATCCAGGATGACGGCGGTTGGCGCGGCCTCCCGGTCAGCGGTCAGCGCATCGGCCTCATCGGCGCTCACATGCCCCTGCTTGCCCGGCGCCGAGGAGATCACCGAGAGCCAGACGTAGCCGTCCTCGGTGGCCTCGCGCTGCAAGGCCTGCATGTTGCCGGCGTCGTAGTGTTTCCTGACGTAGGGACAGTCATGATTGGTCCATTCGAGGATCACTGGCTGACCGGTCAGGTCCTCCAGTGCCCAGGTCTTGCCAGCGGTGTCGACGCCGGTGAAGGCCGGTGCCGGCGCGCCGACCTCGGGGGAAGCCAGCGCCGCGCCGTTCAGGCCGCAGAGAGCCAAGGCGGTGATCGCGGCGGTAATCGGGGCGGTCAGTCGAGTCTGTCGTCGAAACATCAGAGGTCTCCTTCGGTGGGTGAACGCGCTCAGAGGTTGGTCATTGTCGGTTGGAGTGCATCGAGCACGATGGATTCCGTCAGCACCTGCGGCAGCACCTGCGGTTCGGCGCCCGGCGGATAATACACATAGAGCGGCACGCCGCTGCGGCCAAAGCCGGCCAGATAATCGCTGATCCGGGCATCGCGGTTGGTCCAGTCGCCCTTCAGATAGAGCAGATCACGCGCGGCGAACGTCTCCACCACCGCCGAGCGCGAGAGTGCGACGCGCTCGTTGACCAGGCAGGTGATGCACCAGGCTGCGGTCATGTTGACGAACACCGGGCGTTCGGCCTCGCGGGCCGCAGCCAAGCGCTCACTCGAGAATGGCATCGACGGCGGTCCCGACTGGCGCCCTTGCCGAGCCACGGACTGATCGCCCTGCCCTCGCTCGCCACTGACCGGCTTGCCGCCGAAGGCGCCCGCCGCGTCGCTGTTGGGCGCCCCGGAATCGCTCGGCGCCTCAGGCTCAATCGGCGTACCAGGCGAGCCAGGCGCACCGGGCGCGAGGTCGATCGCCAGCCAGAGCGCCATCGCCAGCGAGACACCCGCAGAGACTTGCGCCACCCGGCGCCAGCGTCCCTGCCCGACGCGCGCCACCTCCCACAGCCATAACCCGAGCGCGAGCAGCACCAGCCCCGCTAGTCCGGCGCCAACGCCGATCGGCCCAGTCTGCACGCTCAGCACCCAAAGCAACCAGGCGGCGGTCGCGAACATCGGAAAGGCCAGCAACTGCTTGAGGTACTCCATCCACGGCCCCGGTCGCGGCAGCCGCCGTGCCAGCATCGGGCTCAGCGCCAATAACAGGAAGGGCAGCGCCATGCCCAGCCCCAGGGTGAGCACCACCGCCAGCGCCGCCGGCCAGGGCTGTGCCAGCGCGAAGCCAAGCGCAGCGCCCATGAAAGGGGCGGTACAGGGTGCCGCGACCAAGGCCGCCAGGGCACCCGTGGCAAAAGCTCCGAGATGACCCCGACTCGACCCAGCGGCACCCATGCCCATCAGGCTGGCGCCGAGCGTGATGGCGCCGGCCAGGCTCAGGCCGAGCGCCAGGAACAGACCAGGAACAGATAGGCCATGAGCACGACGAAGGTTGGCGACTGCAGTTGGAAGCCCCAACCGACCGCCGCGCCGCCGGCACGCAGGGCCAGCAGCAAGATCGCCACCAGCGCGAAGAAGGCCAGCACCCCAGCGCTATAGGCCAGCCCGTGCAGGGCGCGCTCGGCGAATCGTTGCTGACCCTGCCGCGCCAAGGCCAGCGCCTTGATCGCCAACACCGGAAAGACGCAGGGCATCAGGTTCAGCACCAGCCCGCCGAGTAACGCGAACAGGAGCGCCAGCGGTAGCCCGAGCGTGGCGCGCTCGGCGCTGCCCGGATCACCGAGGACATCCTCGGGTGCGCTAATCGCTGAGCCGGTGGGATCTTCAGCCTGTTCGGCCGTTGGTACCGAGGCATCCACCGGAAGCGCATCGGTCCCACCCGCATGCTCGACCACCAGAAGCCCGACCGGCACCGCCGAGGCCGGGGCTTCGCCGGGCACCAAGGTCATCGACAGCCAGCCGTCCTCGATCTGCCAAGATTGTGGTGCCGCATGCTCGAGCAGCCCCCATTCATCGGCGAAGAAGGCAATCGAGGTCGGCTCCGCCGGTAGCGCGGCGGCCGGCACGCGCAGGCGCATCCGTTCCTCGCCACGCTCGAGGGTCGCGGCGATGCGACCGCCGCTCGGCAATCGTGCCCGGGCATCCGCGAACAGCCGCGCGCGTGCCGCCTCATCGTCATCGGCGCCCGTCGCACCCGCTTCCTCATCCCCCACGCTCAGGCCAACGCTGTTCGCATTCGAGCGGGATGGCGTCTCGGCGACCGTCCGCAGCCGCAGCTCAAACGCCCCCTCCTCCGGGATGCAATGCTCCTCGCACACCAGCCAGGTTGCGTCTGCCCGCACCTCGATCGGCTCCCCGGCCGGCCAGTCGGCCGAGACCGAGAGCGGGATCAGATGCAGCGCCCGTCCCGAGTAACCGTAGTTGGCGAGCGGTCCGACCCGGATTAACGAGGGGTAGGTCCACTGGATCGGGCCAGCCGTGACCCCTTCGGGCAGATTCCAGGTCAGCCGAGGCGGTTCGCCGGAATCACCGGGATTCTTCCAATAGGTATGCCAGTGCGGTCGGATATCGAAGACCAGCGCCAGATCGACGCTAGCGCCCGGCTCGACGACACCGCGCTCGGCGACCAACTGGGCGCGCAGATGCTCGGTCTCGACTGGCTCGGAGACACCAGCGCCTGCCAGCACGGCCCGGTTACGCGCATCGTCACGCGCATCGGGTCTCTGGCCCCCGTCGCCAGAGACCCTTGATGCGGGCGCGAGCGACAGGAGCGCAAGGAAGCAAGCGGCGATGAGGAGCCACCATGAATTCCCGCCCCATCGGGGAAAAGACACAAAAACCATCACAATTCCTTGCGTTTTGTCAGTGACTAGACCAAATTATGGGTGGCGAAGGCAAACGCCAACTCGCACTGCCACTGCCGTATGACAGCCTAGAGTCCCGGCGAGCAGAGGAGCAGAGGAGAGAACAAAGGCGTCTCCACGCCTTCCGCGTCACGACAATAGCGCCGGCCATCACTGATGGGCCTGCCCGAGGGCTTGATACCCGACCATCGCCGCCTCGTCCTTAAGGCCGAGATCGGGTCGGCCCGCCCTTGTTACCAAAAACCAAAACACACCGGAGGATTTCGCGATGGAGCAGACCACCGTCGCCGCCGATGTCCAGACCGAGGACATCGCCGTCAATCAGATCAGTCTGTCCCAACCTTGGGAATGGCTCGAAAAGGGCTGGCGCGACATGATGAATGCGCGTCGTTACAGCTTCACCTACGGGGCCGTCATCGTCTTGATCAGCGGGCTGATGACGCTCGGCCTGATGGGCGAGGGCCTGTTCTACATCGTGCCCTTTCTAGCCGCCGGCTTTTACCTGCTCGCGCCGATCATCGGCCTTGGGCTCTATCAGATGAGCGCCCACCTCGAAGCCAACGAGCCGGTCAAGTTTTGCAGCGCGCTCGAAGCCTGGCGCAGCAACCAGGCCCAGCTTGGCGTGATCACCGCCGGCCTGTTGATCATCATGCAGCTCTGGATGATGTCCAATTTTGTGCTCTTCGCGCTGCTCTTCAATGGCATGCATCCGCCGCTGGAAAACTTCTTCGGCGCCGTCTTCCTCTCGGGGCAGCACAATGCGTTCGCGTTCGCGAGCCTGGCGGTCGGCTTCACGCTGGCCTGGGTGGCTTACGCGATCAGCGCCATCTCGGTGCCGATGCTAATCGACCGCAAGGTCGATGGCTTCACCGCGATCCGCACCAGCGTCAGGGCGGTGACCCAAAACTGGGTGCCCATGACGTTCTGGGCCGTGCTCATCGTGTTCTTCATCGGGATCGGCCTGGTGACCTTCTACATCGGCCTTGCGATCGCGATGCCACTGGTCGGTCACGCCACCTGGCACGCGTACCGCGACCTGGTGCCGGCCGAGCAGTAACGCGCGCGTGCCACGAAACCGTTGGCCCTGGACTCAGAGACCCAGGGCTGACGCGCCTATTTGCTGGCTTGCGGTGGCGCCGCCAACCATGGCATTGGCGCTGGGCTGTTGGCATAGAAGCACCCAAATCAACTGCGGGTCCGAGCCGCGAGCCAGGCCTGCGCCTGGGCTGTGAGTTGCGGTATACAATGCCCCATGCTGCTCTCCCCCAAGCACCAGTTCCTGTTCATCCATATCGCCAAGACCGGCGGGACCAGCGTGCGCGCGGCGCTGGCGCGCCGGCGTTGGGCCGATCCCTGGTATTGGCCGATGTTCGTTTGCAGCCGACTTAGCCATCTCAGTGGCCATCGCATCGGTACCAAGCTGCCGCGCCATGCCAAGGTCATTGCCGCCAAGGAGCTGCTACCACGCGAGGTCTTCGAGGCGTTGTTCAAGTTCGCCTTCGTGCGCAACCCTTGGGACCTGCAGGTCAGCTCCTTCCACCATATTCGCCGCGAGCGCCCACGGTATCTCGGTGGCCATGAGGATTTTGCTGGCTTCCTGCGCTGGAAGCTCGACCCCGAGCGCCCGCCGCAATATCACCTGGACACCTCCATCGAACTGCAGAGCGACTATCTGATCGACCTGCACGGTCATCTGATCGTCGACTTCATCGGCCGTTATGAACGCCTTGAACAGGACTTCAGCGAGGCCTGTGCACGGATCGGCATCGCCCCGCCCAAGCTCCCACACCGCCGCCAGGCCAACGACCGCCGCGCCGATTACCGCGCCTACTACGATGATCAGACCGCCGAGCTGGTCGCGCGACACTTCGCGCCCGATATCGAGCGCCTTGGCTACCGCTTCGATCCAGCCCCATGACGGAGATGAGCGACAGCGACTACCGGCATCTGCTCAACGAGCTGGAGAGCCTGCTGGAGGACACCGCCGAGATGCTGCAGCGGTTCGAGGACAGCGGCATGGATGAACGCATGCCGGAGGATTATCAGACACTGCTCGCCATCCAAGCCAAGGCCCAGCAAGAGCAACAGAGCTATCTGCAAGCACTGCAGAGCGCGCCCGAACACAGTCATTAGCAACCGAGGGTCTTGTTGCTCGAAGCACGCTTGTAGAGTTCGAGAAAAGCCCGCTCGGAGAATCCATCCAAGCGTTGGTCACCCACCGTGATGGTCGGGACACCCCGGGCACCCAGGCGCTCCAAGGCCTTACGCGCCTTGGGGCTGCGCCCGACATCGAGTTCGCTGAAGGGGATCTGGCGTGCCTCGAGAAAGACCTTGGCACGACGACAGTGCGCGCAACCCTGGCTCGTATAGAGCAAGATGCGCGGGGTGCTGGACTTACCGGTACGCGAGCGGCCCATCGGCTCAGCGGCGTTTGCGCGCGCGCGGGTGCGCCTGGTCGTAGACCTGGGCGAGATGCTGGAAATCGAGATGAGTATAGACCTGCGTGGTCGCGATATCGGCATGCCCCAGCAACTCTTGCACCGCCCTGAGATCACCCGATGATTCGAGGAGATGGCTTGCGAACGAGTGACGCAGCAGGTGCGGATGCAGGTTGCGATGCGCGCCGCGCAGCTGCGCCCAGTGCTTCAGGCGCGCCTGCACCGTGCGCGGATGGATGCGGCGCCCGCGGGAGCTGACGAATAAGGCCGGTTCATCCTGCGGGGCGAGCAGCGGGCGCACGCCAAGCCAGGCATCGACGGCCCGCAGCGCGGCCTTGCCCACAGGAACTCGGCGCGTCTTTGCACCCTTACCGACGACGGTGAGCAGGGCGTCGGCGGGATCGATATCGCGCACATCGATCGCGATCAGCTCCGCCAGGCGCAGTCCGGATGAATAGAACAGCTCGACCATCGCCGTGTCGCGCAACGCCAGGGGCTCATCATCGGCGCCCGCCTCGGACCTCGTCTCGGGTTCAGCCTGGACTCCGACCTTGGGTTCGACCTCAGACCCAGGCTGGCCATCGCCCTCGCTGTCGCCAGCGCCAGCGCCAGCGCCAGCGCCAGCGCCAGCGCCAGCGCCAGCGCCAGC
>NZ_JCAQIA010000024.1:0-55442 GCF_059621085.1 Halochromatium sp. NSM3
TAGGCGCCACCCCCCCCGCCTGTACCCGCCAGTTGTTGCTTGGCGTCACCGGCCCCCCCCGGCCTGGGGCTTCCGGGCGGCTACCCCGCCGGCAGGTCCGGTTGCTGCCGGCGGCTTCGCCGGTGAGCTACGCGCGTCGATTCAGCGCATCAACGCTTTACAGATGGATGCGACGGAGAAAGGCAAGGCGTTTCAGGCCGGTGACCCGGAGATTACGCTGAACGATCTGATGATCGACAAGCAAAAGGCCAGCGTGGCCTTCCAGTTTGGTCTTCAAGTGCGCAATCGGCTGGTCACCGCCTATCGTGACGTGATGAATATGCAGGTGTGAGCGCTGTGCGTCGAGCCCCCTGGCTCAGACATGGGCTCAGACAGTGGCCCGGACACCGGCTCAGACTTCGAGGCTGATCAACCCGCCCCGTGCCGCCGTCTGCATCTCATCGATGCGCTCTGCCAGGCGAAGCACTTCCTCAGGCGGGACTTGGCGGATCAGATCACCGGACTCCCGATCAACGATGCGCGTGATCAGGCGTTCGCCTGGTGGGTCGCTGAGTTCGAACTGCACACCGTAATTACTCATCACCTCATTGACCCGCTGCAGCGGCGCTTCGAGTTCGCTGCGGTTGGGGGCCTGGTTGCTCTCGGCTTGGGCGAGAGAAGAGCCTGCGGTGGGTAATGCCTCTAGCAAGGCTTCCACGCGCTGGCGCGGGTTGAGCTGATTCACGGGGGCGGCATTCGGTGCGGTTTGGCTGATGTCGGCGATCGAGGACGACATGATGGTGTGGCTCCTTTGTCAAGAGGGTGGGTGGTTGTTCGATTCGATAGGCTCTGGGGGGTGGTCTCGGTTGCAGGCGTGCTGCTGATCCCTTAGTTGATATCGGCCAACTGCAAGCAAACTTTAGCTGATGCCCAGGCGGCTTGCATCGGAATCAACAAGCCCCCATCACCCGTGCCTAGAAGCGCCTCATCCCTGCTGTACGGAACCCGTCCGGGCTCCGTCTGGTTGGTCGTGCGGTCGCGGTGGGTCGTCGCCATCAAGGTACCGCTGGCCATGCAGCCGAAAGACGCGACAAATAGCCAAGGATTCAAGGGGTTTACGAACGACAACTGTCCGTTTCTGCCTTGTCATTCGGGTGTCAAGCGAGAATTTAACTGTCTTTTTTGTTATTGTCCTCTCATCGCGTATGAGTGCCCGGGTCCCTACGAGGTCTTCACGGACGCGAATGGTTTGACCCGCAAGGACTGCACCGCTTGTACGCTTCCCCACGATGGCTACCAGGCCTCGTGGGCCTTCATCCAACAATGGCTGGCGAAGCCGGTGGTCTGGAATGGCCACCCTCAGCATGAGCGTTACATGCACAAGGCTCGCCTCAAGCCGGAACAGAGGCCGGGGCCGGCCGAGGACTCCGAGGGTTAGTCGCACCATCGGCGCAACCGCGGACCCGGCAAGCGCCGCACGCGCCCCCTCGTTCAAAACCGGACCCAGCAAAACAGTTATGACTGATCGCACCGCCCTCCTGAAGCAACGCCTCGAACAGACCATCCTCATCCTCGACGGTGCCATGGGCACCATGATCCAGCGCCGCAAGCTGGAGGAGGCCGACTACCGTGGCGAGCGCTTCGCGGGCTGGCCGAGCGATCTCAAGGGCAACAATGACCTGTTGACGCTGACACGGCCCGATCTGATCGCCGACATCCACGGCGAGTACCTAGCCGCCGGCGCCGATATCATCGAGGCCAACACCTTCAACGCCACCCGCATCGCGATGGCCGACTACGGCATGGAGGATCTCGCGCGCGAGATCAACGTCGAGGCCGCACGGCTGGCACGCAAGAGCGCCGAAGGTTACTCGACCCCAGACAAGCCGCGCTTCGTCGCCGGTATCCTCGGCCCCACCAACCGCACTGCGTCGATCTCGCCCGATGTCAATGACCCGGGCTTTCGTAACGTCAACTTCGATACTCTGGTCACGGCCTATGCCGAATCGACCCGCGGGCTGATCGAGGGCGGCGCCGATATCATCCTGGTCGAGACCGTGTTCGACACCCTGAACGCCAAGGCGGCGCTGTTTGCGGTCTGGAAGGTCTTCGACGAGGACGGCGTCGAGCTGCCGATCATGATCTCCGGCACCATCACCGACCAATCCGGCCGCACCCTGACCGGGCAGACCACTGAGGCCTTCTACAACTCGCTGCGCCACGCCCAGCCGCTGAGCATTGGACTCAACTGCGCACTGGGTCCGCAGGAGCTGCGCCCCTATGTCGAAGAACTCTCGCGCATTGCCGAATGCAAGGTCTCGGCGCATCCGAATGCCGGTCTGCCGAACGAGCTTGGCGGCTATGATCTCGAGCCCGAGGAGATGGCCGAGGAGGTCAGCGACTGGGCGCGCAGCGGCTTCCTGAACATCATCGGCGGTTGCTGCGGCACCGGCCCGGAGCACATCAAGGCGATCGCCGATGCGGTCGCCGGGATGGCCCCGCGCGAAGCCAAGGTGCTGGAGCCGGCCTGCCGTCTCTCCGGCCTCGAGCCGATGAACATCGGCGCCGAGACGCTGTTCGTCAACGTCGGCGAGCGCACCAACGTCACCGGCTCGGCGCGCTTCAAGCGGCTGATCAAGGAGGACGATTACGACACCGCGCTGAGCGTGGCGCTGGAGCAGGTCGAGGGCGGCGCCCAGGTCATCGACGTCAACATGGACGAGGGCCTGCTCGAGTCGGCCGAGGCGATGCATCGGTTCCTGAATCTGACCGCCGCCGAGCCTGACATCGCCCGCGTGCCGGTGATGATCGACTCCTCGAAGTGGGACGTCATCGAGACTGGCCTCAAGTGCGTGCAGGGCAAGGCCATCGTCAACTCGATCTCGCTCAAAGAGGGCGAGGACAAGTTCATCGAGCAGGCGCGACTGTGCCGGCGCTATGGCGCGGCGGTGATCGTGATGGCTTTCGACGAGGACGGCCAGGCCGATACCAAGGCGCGCAAGGTCGAGATCTGCACCCGCGCCTACAAGATCCTCACCGAGCAGGTCGGCTACCCGGCCGAGGACATCATCTTCGACCCGAATATCTTCGCCGTCGCCACCGGCATTGAGGAGCACAACAACTACGCCCTCGACTTCATCGAGGCCACCCGCGAGATCAAGCAGACCTTGCCGCATGCCAAGGTCTCGGGCGGCGTCTCCAATGTCTCGTTCTCGTTCCGCGGCAACAACCCGGTGCGCGAGGCGATCCACGCGGTGTTCCTCTACCACGCCATCAAGGCGGGCATGGACATGGGCATCGTCAACGCCGGCCAGCTGGCGATCTACGACGATCTGCCCGAGGAACTGCGCGAGGCGGTCGAGGATGTGATCCAGAATCGTCGTGACGATTCGACCGAGCGGCTACTCGACCTGGCGCCCAAGTACAAGGGCGACGGCTCTAGCGCCGAGAAGGTCGAGGATCAGGAATGGCGCAGCTGGGACGTCAACAAGCGGCTCGAGCATTCGCTGGTCAAGGGCATCACCGACTACATCGAGGAAGACACCGAGGCCGCACGCCAGGCCGCCGACAAGCCGCTGCACGTGATCGAAGGGCCGTTGATGGACGGCATGAACGTGGTCGGCGACCTGTTTGGCGAGGGCAAGATGTTCCTGCCGCAGGTGGTCAAATCGGCGCGCGTGATGAAGAAGGCGGTGGCCTACCTGTTCCCCTATCTGGAGGCCGAGAAGGAGGCCTCAGGCACCCAGCACGAGAGCAACGGCAAGTTCCTGATCGCCACGGTCAAGGGCGATGTGCACGACATCGGCAAGAACATCGTCGGCGTGGTGCTGCAGTGCAACAGTTACGATGTCATCGATCTCGGCGTCATGGTGCCGACCGAGACCATCCTGCAGCGGGCGCGCGAGGAGAACGCCGACATCATCGGCCTCTCCGGGCTGATCACGCCGTCGTTGGATGAGATGGTCCATGTCGCCAAGGAGATGAAGCGCCAAGGCATGACCCAGCCGCTGCTGATCGGTGGTGCGACGACCTCGAAGGTGCACACGGCGGTGAAGATCTCGCCACAGCGTGAGGAGCCGGTGATCTATGTGCCCGATGCCTCACGCGCGGTCGGCGTGGTCTCGAACCTGCTGAGCAAGACCCAGCGCGACGGCTATGTGGCGGGTATCGTCGAGGAGTATGCCGAGGTCCGCGCCAAGCGCGAGGCCAAGGGCAAGACCAGCAAGCTGATGGACATCGTCGCGGCGCGCGCGAACAAGACCGAGATCGACTGGGCCAGCTATGAGCCGCCGAAGCCGGCGATTTTGGCCGCTGGCGCCGAGCCGGGGCAGGGCGGCGATGCGGTTGCAGCGGCGCGTGATAGCGACAATGCAGCCGCGACAGGGGCCGGCGGCGACGCGGCGGCAGCGGCGTGGTCAAATGGCGACACGGCGGCGGCCCTCGCGGCCGCGCTGCCGGGGCTCGACGCCAAGGACATCAAGCTCGAGCGCAGTGGCGACGGCGTGATCCTGACCGTCAACAACTATCCGCTCGACGATCTGGTCAAGTACATCGACTGGACGCCGTTCTTCAAGGCCTGGGAGTTGGCCGGCAAATATCCGGCCATCCTCACCGACGAGGTCGTCGGCAAGGAGGCGCAGCAGCTGATCGATGACGCGGTGCCGTTCCTCGAGCAGATCGTCAAGGAGCGTTGGCTGCAGGCAAGCTGCGTCTGCGGCTTCTTCCCGGCCAATCGGGTCGGTGATGACGACATCGCGATCTACTCCGACGAGACCCGCAGCGAGGTCAGCGCGACCCTGCGCATGTTGCGCCAACAGATGCAGCGCACCGCCGGTCGGGGCCAGCCGAACGTCAGCCTGGCGGACTACGTGGCGCCGGCGGATTCACAGAAGCGCGACTGGGTTGGTGGCTTTGCGGTCACTGCCGGCATCGGCATCGATGAGCACCTGGAGCGCTTCGAGGCCGATCACGACGACTACAGCTCGATCATGCTCAAGGCCCTGGCCGACCGCCTGGCCGAGGCCTTCGCCGAGCGGCTGCATGAGCTGGTGCGGACAACGCTCTGGGGCTACAAGCCCGGCGAGCAGCTCGACAACAACGCGCTGATCGCCGAGAAGTACGAAGGCATCCGCCCGGCACCCGGCTATGCGGCTTGTCCGGACCACACCGAGAAGGGCACGCTCTGGGAGCTGCTCAAGCCCGATGAGCGCATCGGCCTGACCATCACCGAGAGCTTCGCCATGCTGCCGACCGCAGCGGTGTCCGGCTGGTACTTCGCGCACCCCCAGTCGCGCTACTTCGGCACCGGCAAGATCATGAAGGATCAGGTCGAAGACTACGCGCAGCGCAAGGGCTGGACGCTTGAGCAGGCCGAGCGCTGGCTATCGCCGGTGCTGGGCTATGATCCGGAGTAAGTAGGGCAAACGAGTGCGCACACGGCTTGGAAGAGGCGCCCCTGGCAGCCTCAGGGCTGCAGTTCGCTCTGAGCCCGCCGGCTGCCAGCAAACAACAGACCCTGTTTCATGACCGACCTCGCCACGCTCTACCAGACCGACTATAGCGCTTGGGCCAAGCGCAACGCCGAACTGCTGCGCGCGCGGCGCTTCGACGCGCTCGATATCGACCATTTACTGGAAGAGCTGAGCGATATGAGCAAAAGCGATCGGCGTGAACTGCACAGCCGATTGCTGGTATTGATCGCGCACTTACTGAAATGGGAATTTCAGTATCAGAACCTCACCGAGCGCTGGCGTGAGTTCGATGGACGCAGCTGGCGCTCGACCATCATCCAGCAGCGTGAGCAGATCATGGACCTGTTGAGCGAATCCCCTGGATTGAAATCCCAGTTCGACGAGGCCATTGCCGGTGCCTATCCCGCCGCCGTCAGGCTCGCGCACAAGGAGACCCGCCTGCCGTCAGCGACCTTTCCTGCGCTCTGTCCATATGCCTCGGAACAGCTGCTGGACGATGATTTCTACCCCGGCGTGCCGCCTCCTCAGATTTGACTCAAGACGCGGCCGATGACCGTCGCGTTGACTCGACAAATGACCGGCCACGCTTGATCTGATGCGCGTCATCGTCGCGGAAAAGCCTAGCGTCGCGCGCGATCTCGCGCGCATCGTCGGCGCGCGTGCTCGGCGCGAGGGCTACCTGGAAGGTCAGGGCTGGCGCGTGACCTGGGCGCTGGGCCATCTGGTGCATCTTGCCGAGCCGGATGCCTATGGTGATGCCTGGGCCGGGCGCTGGTCGTTCGCGCAGCTGCCGATGCTGCCGGAGCGTTGGCGGCTGCGCACCGACAAGAAGACTGCGGCCCAGTTCAAGATCGTCAAGGCGCTGCTCACCGACACTGCGACTGAGCGGGTGATCTGCGCGACGGATGCCGGGCGCGAGGGTGAGCTGATCTTTCGCCTCATCGCTGAGCATGCGCGCTGTCGCAAGCCGGTGCAGCGGCTCTGGATCTCGAGCCTGACCGATGCGGCGATCCGCGCGGGTCTGGAGCAGTTGCGCGATGGCCATGACTATGACGCGCTGGCCGCCGCCGCGCGCGCCCGAGCCCAAGCCGACTGGCTGATCGGCATGAATCTGACCCGCGCCTATACCGTCCACAATCGCGTGCTCTGCACCATCGGCCGGGTGCAGACGCCAACCCTGGCGATGATCGTCGCCCGCGATCAGGCCATCGATGCCTTTGTGCCGACGCCGTTCTACGAGCTGGTCGCGCGGCTGGCCGAGGGCTTCGAAGCCAAGTATCACAAGCCGCCACAAAAACAGGGTGGGGATCGCGATCAGAAGCATGATCCAGCTGAGAATCCAACTCGGCTGGAGAGCAAAGCCGAGGCCGAGGCGCTGATCGAGCGGCTGCGCGAGCGCATCCGGCCAGAGAACCTTGGCCAGGTGGTCGCGATCGAGACCAAGCCACAGCGCAACCGACCGCCGCCGCTGTTCGATCTCACCACGCTGCAGCGCGAGGCCAACCGACGCTACGGCTTCACCGCCGCCAAGACCCTAGAGCTGGCGCAGAGCCTCTACGAGATGCACAAGCTGATCAGCTATCCGCGCACCGAGAGCCGCCATATCGGCGAGGACCTGGTGCCGGAGCTGCCTGGTCTCCTGCGGCGGCTCGCGCACCCGCTGGCTGGCGAGGCGCTGGCGCGGCTCGAAGGCGGGCATCGGCTCGGGCGCGCCTATGTCGATCAGACCAAGCTGACCGATCACCACGCCATCCTGCCGACCGCGACTAGCCCGCCAGCCTCGCTGCCAGAGCCGCTGCGGCGCATCTATGACCTAGTCGCCGCGCGCTTCGTCGCTGTCTTCTTACCCGATCAGCTAGTCGAGGAAACCCAGGTTCAGCTCGACATCGGCGACGAGACCTTCATCGCCAAGGGGCGACGGGTCACCGATCCGGGCTGGACGCGGGCTGATCCGCGCCAGCTCGGCCGCTCGGATTGTTCGGATAATGCGGCGACGGAACCTTTACTGCCAGCACTCACACAGGGACAAAACGTGCATGTCGCCGCCTTGGAGCTAGCCGAGCGCGAGACCCAGCCGCCGCGACGCTTCGAGGACGCGACCCTGCTCAACGCGATGAAGTTCGCCGGCCGCGAGATCGAGGACAAGGCCCTGGCGGCGGCGATGAAGGGCGCAGGGCTTGGCACGCCGGCGACTCGCGCCGAGACTATCGAGAAGCTGATCCGCACCGGCTACATCGAGCGCAGTCGCAAGCAGTTGGTGGCGACCGAGAAGGGCCGGGCGCTGATCGGCCTGGTCGCTGAACCGCTGAAGAGCGCCGAGCTGACCGCTGGATGGGAACAGCGGCTGAAGGATATCGAAGAGGGGCGCGCCGAGGCCGCCGCCTTCCATGCGGATATCAATCGCTTCGTCAGCGAGCTGATCCCGCAGGTGGCGCGGGGTGCCGCGCTGCCGCCGGGGCAGGTGGTGGCGGCGCGAGCTGGGCGTTTGGATCCCAAGGCGGGCAAGGTGGGCACAGCGGGCAAGGAACCAAGTGAGATCCGTCGCGCCTTACAGCAAAGGCCGCTGCGCTGCCCAAAATGCCAACAAGATCAACTCATCGTTGGGCGGCGTGGCTATGGTTGCGCGCGCTGGCGCGAGGGTTGCAATTTCGTGATCTGGCAGGTCATCGCCGAACATCGGCTGACGGAAACCGAGTTGCGCGCCCTGGTGGAGCAGGGTGAAACGGCGCCGATCGATGATCTGCGCGGTGAGGATGGCCATGTGCGTCGGGGCGTGCTGCGTCTTGGTGCTGATGGTCAAGTTGTGGTGAGCTGGTAGCAGCTGCGCCAGCCTGGGACAGTCCATGCAAAACAGACCGCCCGGAGGCCTGACCTGTGGAAGTGAAACAGCAGCCGTCAATCCGGTAGTTCGTCGGACGCTTACGTATCGCGCCAGCCGAAGTCAGCAAACTTTACAGTCACGCCACCGAGTCTGAAAAAAGGATTTGGCATCAACAAGCGCTTCGCGGCAACGCTTCGAAGCGACACTGACGCAAAATCGAAGATCTCCAGCTGCGGCAATGCTAAAGGCGTGCTGCACAAACACCTGGCGGCGGGCCAATAGATCGCATGATCGATCACTAGGTCGCGGACGTTAGTCAAATTCATTCGATGCGGCATGACCCATACAAGTGTTGGGTCAAGGCGAAAGTGTGTGTAAAACATGACTGAAAAATGACGATTATGAAAACATAAGGTAACAATAATGAAGTCTATTTGTAAAAACGTCAGCGTTATTTACATTGTTGCATTGGCCTCTAGGAATCTGTCATTTAACTATTTGTTTTATTGGGAAAATACTAAATTGGCGCAGAATCTGCTATGACGCGGAAAACCTCTGCGTGGCCATTTGAGCTTTTTTCGTCGGCAGGAATCGAATCTCGACCCTGATGGTCATCACGACCAAGGGATTCTCACTCGATGCAGGAAAACCATCTACGTTGTGACGACCCAAGACGCACCAGCGCATCCACATGATTGTGTGCGTTTAGCAGATGGGCCCTACAGCTGCTCCGTGAAGCCCTTGTCACCGCTCTTTCACCAGTCCGCTGTCTCGTAATCTACTGTTGGAGTTGACGATGTCTATTGTCCTGAATCCTATCGGAACTTACCAAACCGGCGTCTTCGACGAGGGCGCGCAAGAGATCAATGCCTACGATTCAGTGACACAACGTCTATTTGTCGTCAACGCCAATGCCACGACGATCGACGTGCTTGATCTGAGTGATCCCGCTAATCCCATCAAGCTGGGTAGTATCGACGCGTCCGCTTTTGGCTCCGGAGCCAACAGTGTGGCGGTGAAGGGTGGTCTGATCGCGGTGGCGATCGAAGCCCCGGTTTCAACCGATCCCGGCAAAGTCGTGTTCTTCAATGCCAACGAAACCGACTTTGCTTCCCCCACTTTGGTCGCCGAGGTGGACGTCGGTGCCCTTCCCGATATGGTCGCCTTTACCCCCGACGCCACCAAGCTCGTCGTCGCCAACGAAGGCGAGCCCGCAGGTGGCGTCGATCCGGAAGGGTCGGTCAGCATCATCGATATCGCCACGTTTACCGAGCAAAAGGCGACCTTCGACGCCTTTAACGCGCAACAGGCCGCGCTGCAAGCCGCAGGACTGCGGATCTTTCCTGGCAAGACGCTCTCCGAGGATGTCGAGCCCGAATACGTGGCGATCACGAGTGACGGCGCACAGGCCTATGTCAGCCTGCAAGAGGCCAATGCAGTGGCGGTGGTCGATATCGCCAGTGCGACCGTCACCGACATCCAGCCGCTGCAGCCGATCGACCACAGCCAACCCGGTAATGGCCTTGACCCCAGTGACCGTGACTCCGGCATCAACATCCAGACCTGGCCCGTCTTTGGCCTGCAGATGCCGGACGCGCTCGCCGTCTACGAGGTCGGTGGTGAGACCTATTATGTCACCGCCAATGAGGGCGACGATCGCGGCGATGCCGATGAAGACGCGACCGGTGATGCCGTCCGTCTCAAAGATCTCGCCGATGTCACCTCCTTTGGCCGTGATGGCCTCGCGCTGGATCCCAGCATCACCGATGCGTTTCCCAACATCGCCGACGATGACCAGCTCGGCCGTCTCACCATCTCCACGGTCGATGGCGACACCGATGGTGATGGCGACATCGACCAGATCCATGCCTACGGCAGCCGCTCGTTCAGCATCTTCGACAGCCGAGGCAATCTGGTCTTCAACAGCGGCGATGACTTCGAGCAGATCACCGCGCAACACTTTCCTGCCGACTTCAACGCCAACAACGACGAGAACGATAGTTTCGAGAGCCGCAGCGATAACAAAGGCCCGGAACCCGAAGGCGTCGCCCTCGGCGAGATCGATGGCAAGACCTATGCCTTCATCGGTCTCGAGCGCGTCGGCGGCATCATGACCTACGACATCACCGATCCGGCCAATGCCTCGTTCGTCAACTACATCAACAACCGCAACTTCAGCGTCGAGGCCGAACGGTCCGATGGTTCGACCAATCCCGAAGTCGGCGACCTTGGCCCGGAAGGGCTGACCTTCATCGCTGCCGAGGAGAGCCCGCACGGCCAGCCGCTGTTGGTGGTCTCGAACGAGGTCAGCGGGACCACGACGGTGTACGGGGTCGAGTCAGAGTCGAATGAAGACCGCGCCTATACCCTAGAGCTACTCCACGTTGCCGACCAAGAAGCGGCTGTGGCAGCCATTCAGGATGCCCCGAACCTCTCCGCTGTGCTCAATGCCCTGCGGAATCAGGATCTCGGCAATGACGGTCTTCCCGATAACACCCTGACGCTCTCATCCGGCGACGCCATCATCCCCGGTCTGTTCTTCGATGCCTCCGAAGCGGTGTTTGGTTCCGCTGGCATCGCGGACATCCAGATCCAAAACGAACTGGGTTTCCAAGCACTCGCGCTTGGTAACCACGAGTTCGACTTCGGCACCGCCATGCTGGCCGGCTTGATCGACGGTTCGGCGACCGGCGACTTCTCGGCGCTCAGCAGCTCGGACTTGGCCGGGCAGGATTTCAACGGGGCGGACTTCCCCTACCTCGCCACCAACCTCGACTTCGCGACCGACGCCAACCTCGCACCTTTGGAGGTGCCTGGCGGGCAAGCCCCACAAGCCAACACGGTGACTTCCTCGGTGGTCATCGATGTCCACGGCGAGTCGATCGGCGTCGTCGGTGCGACCACGCCGACCCTCGACATCATCTCCAGCCCCGGCGATCTGGCCATTGCGCCGGCTGATTTCGATACAAACCCAACCCCCGCGCAGCTCGATGCGCTGGCCGCCGAGATTCAAACCGAGGTCGACGCGCTGCTCGCGGCCAATCCCAGCATGGATAAGGTCGTACTGTTGGCGCATATGCAGCAGCTCAATATCGAGCGGGCCTTGGCCGAGCGCTTGAGTCATGTCGATATCATCGTCGCCGGCGGTTCCAATACCCGGCTGTTCGACGACAACGATCGCATCCGCGATGGCGACAGCGACCAAGGCCCGTATCCTCAATTCGTCACCGACGCCGATGGCGTGGCAACGGCAGTGGTCAATACCGACGGCAGTTACAAGTACGTCGGCCGCCTGGTGATCGACTTCGACGAAAACGGCCATATCATCCCCGACAGCTACGACCCCGACATTTCCGGCGCCTATGCCACCGACGCTCAGGGCGTCGCTGACCTGAATGCCGAAGACCTGATCGATCCCGAGGTTCAGGCCATTGCCGATGCGATCGAGGCCCAGATCATCGCCACCGAAAGCAATGTCTTCGGCGTCTCCGACGTGTTCCTCAACGGCAACCGCTCCGGGATTGACACCGCCGAGGACACCGATGGTGTGCGCACCCAGGAAACCAACCTGGGTAACCTGACGGCCGATGCCAATCTGGCACTCGCCAAGGAGTTCGACGAGAGCGTACTGGTGTCCATCAAGAACGGTGGCGGCATCCGGGCCTCGATCGGTGAAACCATCGTGCCGCCTGGTGGCAGTGAGGCAGTGCGTTCCCCGAACGAAGCGGTGATCGATAGCGATGGCAACGTCGTCAAGCCAGCCGGCGGGATCAGCCAGAACGATATCCAGACCACGCTGGCGTTCAACAATGACCTCAGCCTGTTAACCCTGACCAAGGCAGAATTGGTCGCCGTACTCGAACATGGCTTGGAAGCGGTTCCGAATGCTGCGGGTGGGTTTCCTCAGGTCTCCGGGGTCAAGTTCTCCTACGACGCGGACTTGCCTGAAGGGGATCGCATCCTCAATGCTGCCATTGTCGACGAGAACGACACCCTCATTGCCGAACTAGTCCGCGATGGCGAGCTTGTCGGCGATGCCAACGAATCCTTCCGTGTCGTCACCCTCAACTTTCTCGCCGGTGGCGGCGATGGGTACCCATTCCCGGCCGGCCCTGAAGCCAATCGGATTGACCTCACCGACCTTGATGGCGATGGCGAGCCGGATGAAGGCCTGACGGGCGATGCCACCTTTGCGTTTGACGGCACCGAGCAGGATGCGCTCGCCGAGTATCTGAACGACCACTTCAATCCAGCCAATGGCGGCGAAGCGTTTGCCATTGCCGATACTGGACGGAATCTCGATGAGCGCATCCAGAACCTGGATTTCCGTGCGGATGCTGTGTTCTATTCTGAAACACGGGCGCCTGAGCTGATCATTTCCGAAATAGCCATGCAAAGGTTAGCTGGTGAGGTTGATCTATCTGAGAATCTATTAAGCATTTTTACCCGTATTCTGAGCCGTCAAGTCACCGTCAATGATGAGACTAACGAGGTCGAATACGGTTCTGCATTCGATAACCTGCTCTCTGTTTTTACCTTTGTCGCCACCGACACAGGTGATCGCCCTGCCTCGCCTTTCGAGTATGGAGATCAGGTTGCGCAGGCGAAGGAAGAAGCAAAGACAGAGGTTCTCGGGCAAGTCAATGCAAATGTTCTGGGGCAATTCGAGGTTGCTCCCAACATTAGCCAACCACAAGGGGTTGAGATCGATCCAGCATGGATGGGCACAAGCGACGAACGTGACATTTTCGTCAGTCCAATCCAAGTCGACAGTAATGGAGCGTTTGCAACGATTGGCAATGCGCTGATTGAAAACCTTCAGCTAGAAGATGGAGACGCGATCCTATTCATGGATCAAAACAACGAGTGGAGCGGCCCCATCGACGGTCTGTTTGTCTGATGACTCTGCATTAACCGTCACTGACGCGTGTTGCTGCTGGCAGGTAGCGGCACGCGTACTTTGACCCTTGGCTTTGACGACGACTGTCTACGCTCGGAGAGCGATTCATCGATCGCATCGAGTCTGTTTTCAGTGGCGCGGTAACGATAAAGCCGCCACACATTGGTCGGCTCATCGCAGCCGCCGGCGCTCCAGGCTGCAGAACCATCAACCACGATGAAGCGACCATCGGGACAGCTGGACAGGCTGCGCGTCTCGACCGCTTCGAATTCGGTGATCTCTGGTGCCGAGAACTTGCCCGTCAGCAGCCAGAAGCCAGTTTGCCGCAACGCTTGCGGGTTTGGCAGCGGCGCGATCCGCCCGCGTCCATACTCCGATGGTCGGGTAATGCCTGGCCATTGACTCACCGCGAGCTGAGGCTGATAGAAGTTCAGCATGGCGGCGAACTGATAGCGATCCGCGATCACCGACTCGGGCAAGCGCGCGGCGTAGTCGGCCAGCTCCGCGAAGCCGTGGCTCTCGCGCAGTACACGCCCGGCTGCATCCGGCAAGGGGGGAAAGGTCGTGACTGCGTACAGCACATAGACACTGATGAGTATCAGGTTGCCAGCGGCTGCGGCCAGCGCAAAGGCGCTGGCCCAGCCATCAGCCCAGCGCCGCAGCAGCAGCGCGACGAAGGGCACGGCACCAATCAGATAGGGCGCCGCCCAGTTCGCCTCGACCTCGCTGCCGAGCGCGACCAGCGCGAACAAGCCCAAGGGCACCAAAGCCGCCGCTCCGAGCAGTGAGACAGCGGCAGGATCGAGCGTGCTGGTCGCGCGATCGTGCTCGTCGGGCTTGATGCCGCCCCCAAGGCGCCAGCTAGAGGACCAACCAAAGCGCCAAAAGAGACGTCGAGCAGGGCGTTCATCTGAGCGACGATCAGGGTGCTGACCAGCGCGCTCATGTGAGCGCTGACCAGAGCCTTCATTCGCGCGCTGGCAAGCGCGTCGACCAGCACGCCAAACTGCAATCCCAATCGGCACCAGCAGTAGCCCCCAGAACAGCAGCTGCTCGCCGATGAAACCGCCGAGGCTGGAGAGCCGCTCGCGCAAGTCCATCGGCTCCGACGGCTCGTGCGTATAGGCATGCGCGCCAGTGACAGTAGGCAGGGCGTCAGCTGCTAGCCTGATCGGGCCGCTATCGGTCGAAAAGCCGTGCCCAAACTGAAACCGCAGGGTCAGCCACTCATTCTGCGTGTTCCAGAGCAGGTTCGGCGAAAACACCAGCAGCGCGAGCAGCCCCCCAAAATAGGGCCAAGGTGTGCGCAGCGCGCGCGGGTCGGCGCGCACCAGCGCCCAGAGGAAGACCGGGCCGATCATGACCATGCTGTACTTGCCGAGCAGCCCGAGCCCGGTCGCGAGACCCGCCGTGAGCCAGCGCCGGCGCTGGCCTTGGAGCGCTCGCAGGGCCTCGTGCAAGGCCAGCGGCCAGCACAGCAACAGCACGCTGTCCGGCGTGGTGATGACGCCGGCGATCAGCCCAGGGATGCTAGCGACCGAGAGGATGAGCGCGAGCAGCAGCCCATTGCCCGCGCGCAGACCACTGGCACGATACAGGCGCCAAAGCACCAGCAGCGCCGCGCTGCCAAACAGCACGGCACCGAGCCGGGCGGCCAGCGTGGAGCCGGGCTCGATGACGACACCGAGCCCGAGCAGGGCGATGGCGGGAGGATGGTCGAAATAGCCCCAGGCGAGTCGGCCCGCCCAGTCGAAATAATAGGCCTCATCGCGCATGACCGGCAGCAGATCGGCGACCAGCAAACGCCAGGTCGTGATGCCGATGATCAGCGCTATGACCCAGCGACGCTCGTCGCCCGCAGCCTGCGGAGCAGACAACAAACGCTTGCTCATGCGGGTCCGGGAGCTTGCGCGCAGTTGCTCTTGCGCAACTCTTGCTCGATCAGGGT
Source organism: Halochromatium sp. NSM3 (assembly GCF_059621085.1). Lineage (NCBI taxonomy): Bacteria > Pseudomonadati > Pseudomonadota > Gammaproteobacteria > Chromatiales > Chromatiaceae > Halochromatium > Halochromatium sp. NSM3. The sequence goes on from NZ_JCAQIA010000024.1 coordinate 15,120, forward strand.
TTGCAGCCGTTGATGATCGTTCATCAGCTCGGCGGGCGGCGCCGGTGTCTGTTTCAGCATCGCCTCGGCCTGGCCCAAGCCTTGACAGCGGTCACCGCCGGACTCCTTCAGCAGCGCGTGATAGAGCAACGCCGAGGCGGTGTAGATGAAGCCGAGCGCGCTGTCTGGCACCTGCGCACGCGCCTGGTTGGCGGCCGCCAGCAGCTTCTGGTTCTCACGGTCGAGCGTCCTTTCCCGAACCGAGGCATCGAGCCGGTTGCGCCGCTCGCTCAGGGTCAATAACAAGCCGCCGTGATAGGACGCCATACTTGGCGACTCGCTCGAGCGCTGCAGCAGCAAGGCTTGGCGGTAACCGGATTCGGCCGCGTCGAGCAATTGCCGGGTTCGCCCCCTGGTCGCGGAGGCGTCAACCGGTAACTGGATGGCGAGTCGCAAACAGGCGTCGGCGCGAATGGCGTGGACCTCGGCGCAGTTATCGGAGGGCTCGCCGCAGTTGATGTCGGCGGCCACGATCGCCTCCCAGTCACTGGCCGCGACCAACGCCTGCAACTGCTCCAAATCCAGCTCGGGGCCGGAGCCGACGATGGGTTGGGTCTCGCAGCCCACGGCGAGGCCGAGGAGGGCGACCACGCAGCATGCTCGGAGCCACGTGCAAGGCAGTGTATGGCGCGAATGGCTCATCGAGCTGTCCGCTCCTCGCGCGTCTTGAACTGGGGCTCGATAGGCGTCTCGATAGGGGCGTTGAGCGGAAGGAGACGTTGCAGGATGAGAAAACCCATCCAAACCAGCAGGATCGAGGTCAGCGCATCGCTGAGGAAATGCGCGCCTGCGGCCATCCGCGCGAGCACCATCGCCAGCAGATAGAGCAGGGCCAAGCCGGTCCACACCGAGCCGACCCCAAACACCACCACCGGCACCGCGACCAGCCAGGCCGCAGCCGCGACATGGCCGGATGCGAAGGCGCCGCCGCCCTGGTCAGAGACGATGAAGGCCGGCGAGAAGGCGCGATTGCCGCTGAACTGCTCAAGCTGAATCGGGCGCGCCCGGCCCCAATGCTCCTTGAAGAGCGTATTCACGATGAGGCCCGGCACCAGCGCCAGCAGCAGCAGCAGGAAGACGAGTCGTCGGCCGGTGACGCGCTTGGTGTCTCGCGCCGATGCACGCCAGCGTCCGATCGCCCAGGCGCCGATCAGGCCGAGGCCGATGATCACCAACAGCTTGTCGATAGAGCCATACATCACCTGCTCCCAGAAGGTACCGCGCGCGGCAAAGTTGTCCTCCGGTGTCCAGAACAGGCTAGCAACGGCGAGATCGATCTGCGGAAACGCCAGCCAGAGGTCGGCCAGCGCAAAGAATAGGATCGAGACGGCAAGCAGCGGCGAGGCGCGCATGGGCAAGACGGGGTCGGCTTCAGAACAGGGTGTAGATGAACGGCGCCACCGCCGAGCCCTGCGCGAGTACGATCAGCACCCCGAGCAGTAGCATGACGACGATGATGGGCGCAAGCCAGAACTTCTTGCGCTCACGCATGAAGCCCCAGAGGTCTTTGAGCAGGTCGAGCATCGGTAGCAGTTTCTCGTCGGTCAGGTTGTGCGTCAGTAGGGTCGTTCGAAGGAATTTGGTGAAATCGGTTGGCTTGGCTCCCGGTAGCTCTTGGCTTCGGGCTGCAGCCGGCGCCGCATTGGGTCATGGCGGAACAGGCGCATCACCGCGCCGACCGGCACGAACAGCACAAAGAACACCAGGCCCAGGATCAGCGGCGTCGTGATCCGACTCATCAGCAGGCCGAAGCGCATCCAACCGCGATAGACCGGGCGCAGACTGCGCGGTGCCAGCAGCCCCCAGAGCGCCAGCACGGCAGCCAACGGCCAGGGCCAGATTGGCCAGCCAAGGCTAAGCAGCCAGGGTAGCAAGAGCCCGAACAGCAGGGCGATGATTGTTGCCGTGGTCAGCGCGAAACGGCGCAGACCGGCGCGGTCGAGTTCGGGGATTGGGTGCATGGGGTCAGTCCAGCTCGAAGGTCTGTTGCCAGCTCAGGTCCTGCTCCTGCGCGGGTTGCGCGGACTTGGCAAGCAGGCAGTTCTCGAGCACCAGATAATCCATCTCGGTCCGCATGAAGCAGCGATAGGCGTCCTCGGGCGAGCCCACAATGGGCTCACCACGGACATTGAATGAGGTGTTGACCAGCAGCGGACAGCCAGTGCGCTCGGCGAAGGCCTCGATCAGCCGGTGAAAGCGCGGGTTGGTCTCGCGGTGCACCGTCTGTAGCCGCGCCGAATAGTCGACATGGGTGATGGCTGGGATCTCGGAGCGGGCGATGTGCAGCTTATCGACCCCGAACAACTGCTGCTCCGCCGCAGTCATCCTGATGCGCTTTGACTCTGCCACCGGCGCGACGATCAGCATATAGGGGCTCGGCTGCGACTGCTCGAACCAGTCGCCAACCTGCTCGGCGAGCACTGCTGGCGCGAACGGCCGAAACGACTCGCGGTACTTGATCTTCAGGTTCATCACCGACTGCATGCGCGGATTGCGTGGGTCGCCAATGATCGAGCGCCCACCGAGCGCGCGTGGGCCGAATTCCATCCGTCCCTGGAACCAACCGATGATCTTGCCGTCATCGATCAGTTCGGCCAGCCGCAGCATTAGCGCCTCATCGTCGAGCCGTTGATAGCGGATCTCGGCGCGATCGAGAAAGGCCTGGATCTGGGAGTTCGTGAAGCGCGGCCCGAGATAGGCGCCCTGCATCCGGTCCGTCTTGGCACCGGAGCGCGGCTGATCCAGATACTCATGCCAGACCGAGAGCGCGGCCCCAAGTGCGCCGCCAGCATCGCCTGCGGCGGGCTGAATCCAGATATCCTCGAACGGCCCTTCGCGCTGTAGGCGGCCGTTGGCGACACAGTTCAGCGCCACCCCGCCAGCCAGGCAGAGCCGATCGACGCCCAGCTCGCGATGCAGGCTGCGTGCAAGCCGTAGCACCACCTCTTCGGTCACCACCTGGATCGAGCGTGCCAGGTCCATCTCGCGCTGGGTCACCGGCGACTCGGGTTTGCGCGGCGGGCCGCCGAATAGCCGCTCGAAGGCGCGGCTGGTCATAGTTAGCCCGTTCGCATAGTTGAAGTAGCGCATGCCCATGCGGAAGCTGCCGTCATCCTTGAGCGCGATCAGGTGCTCAAGGATCAGGTCGACATAGCGCGGCTCGCCATAGGGCGCCAGCCCCATTAGCTTGTACTCGCCGGAGTTGACCTTGAAGCCGGCAAAGTAGGTGAAGGCCGAGTAGAGCAGGCCGAGCGAATGCGGGAAAGGGATCTCCCACTGCGGGCTGAGGCGGTGACCTTCGCCGAGCCAGGCGCTGGTGGTCGCCCACTCGCCGACGCCATCAAGGCAGAGCACCGCAGCGCGCTCAAACGGGCTCGGGAAGAAGGCCGAGGCGGCATGGGATTGGTGGTGCTGGGTGAACAGCAGCGGCGGCAGTTGCGGGATCGGCACCGCGCCGAGCTGGGCCAGCTCCTTCTTCAGCAGGTCCTTTAGGAACAGCTTCTCCTTGAGCCAGACCGGCATCGCGGTGATGAACGAACGCAGCCCGCGCGGTGCATAGGCCAGGTAGGTCTCGAGCAGGCGCTCGAACTTGATCAGCGGCTTGTCATAGAAGACGATCTGATCGAGTTCGGCCAGCGTGATGCCGGCCTCATCGAGGCAGTAGCGGATCGCCTCGGCCGGGAAGGCGGCATCGTGCTTCATGCGCGAGAAGCGCTCCTGTTGCGCCGCCGCCAGCACCTCACCGTCGTGTACCAGAGCGGCCGCGCTGTCGTGATAAAATGCCGAGATTCCGAGGATGTTGACCGCCATGTGCGCCGCAATCGTGTCTGCCGAAGACCGTTCTGCGGCAAGGCCGCGTTAGCCGGCGGAGTATAGCGGAGTTCGGGGTCGGCTGATCTGTCGGGCTGGTTGACCCGGTTGACCTGCTCGTGCCTTCGGCTGGTCTCTTGCAGAACGCATGGCATGAGCGTTGGACGCGGAACGCAGCTCGGCTGTTTCGCAGTGAGGAATCGGCATGGTGCGACGTCTAATTCCAGGGGTGGTCTGGCTGCTGTTCGTCTTTCTGCTGCTGCAGTTGGCGGGCTTTGTGTTCTACACTTTCGTGGTCAGCCGGCCGATCAGTGGTTATGGCTACCCGGCCGGGCTCGAGCGGCCGCATCCCGAGCTTGGCTACCATTACCAGCCCAACTTCTCAGGGCACTTCAAGGGCACCGCCTATCAGCACATCCTGATCGAAACCAATGCCCAGGGTTTTCGTGACGCCGATTTCGCCCCGCAACCGGACGAGGGACTCAGGGTGGCCGTGTTGGGCGATTCGGTGGTGCTCGGTCCAGGGGTCGAGGCCAAGGAGCGCTTCACGCACTGCCTCGATGAGCCTGTGACCGCGCGGGCAACGCCTCCCGCGCGGTCACAGGGCTGGCGGGTTCTCAACCTCGGCGTGCATGCGTATAGCGTCGGGCATTACGTCACGCTTGCCGAGCTAGATTTCCTCGGCGCCGAGCCAGATGCGGTGCTGCTCGGCATCACCTTGAACGACTTCGCGCCGATGGAGAGCGTCGGTCCGGCGCGCCGCGCGCGCCGCCAGGCTGAGGGACTGCATAAGCCGGACTGGATCGCGCGCATCCAGGCACGGGTCGCGCGCACCTATGCCGCGCGCTTCCTCGATGAGATCGACACTCGCATCCGCTATGCACTGCTCAGCGCCGACGAGCGCGAGGCCTATCACACGACCTGGATGCGCTCCGTGGTCGCGGCCTGGCAGCAGGACGAGAACCGCGAGCGTTTCGCCACCCGCCTGGATCAATTCACCGACCTGATCGAACAGCGTGGTCTGCCGCTCGGCATCGTTCTCTTCCCCGAGTTGAACGCGCTACGCGATTCCGAGACCTTCGATGGTCCGCGCCAACAGGTGCGGGCGATGTTCGAGGAGCGGGGGCTGGACTACTGCGATCCCTACGAAGACTTTGCCCGGCAGCCAGACTTGGAGGCGCTGTTCCTGCTGCGCGACAGCGTGCACTTCACCCCGAAGGGGCATCAGGTGCTGTGCGAGGCGGTCGAGCGTTGTCTCGACAACGGGGCGCTGCCTGATCTCCAGGCCGCAGGTGCTGGGGGGCTATTGTGGTCTGAAGCATCGCCCGCCGAGACGCCAGTTACTGTCGGCACCAGGGTTTTTGCAGGGCGGCAATAGTTGAGAGCGATGGCCCGAGTGGCCTGATCCAGTGGTTCGGCGCCCTAGGGTCCGTCCTGAGCAATGATCAGCCTGGCTCGGCGAGTGGCTCCCTATTGATGCCGAGCGCCGCAAGATAGGCGCGCGCGCTGGCGCTGACCGAGAAGGCCTGCGCGCGTTCGCGCAACAGCGCTGGCGTCGGCGGATGCGCCAGGGTCTCGCTGATAGCCCGCGCCAGTTCCCGATGGTCGCCGACCGGTACTAGGGCCTCTGGGCAGCAGGAGCCGAGGATCTCGCGCGGGCCGGACGGGCAATCGGTACTCACCGCCGGCGTGCCGCAGGCCAGCGCCTCGACCAGCACGATCCCCAAGCCCTCCCAGCGCGAACTCAGCGCAAAGACCGCCGCTTGACGCATGTACGGGTAAGGATTGGCGACGAAGCCGGGGAGGTCGACCGCGTCCGCGACGCCGAGATCGGACGCCAGCGCTAACAGCCGTTCGCGCTGGCGTCCGCGACCGAGGATGAGTAGCCGACAGGTGCGCTCGGCCCGTACCAGCGCGAAGGCGCGGATCAGAGTGGCAAAATCCTTGCGCGTGCCGAGTTCGCCGACACCGAGGATCACCGGTGGCTCGCCGGCCGAGAACCAGGGATGCTCGATCGGCTCCTGCGCCAAGTGCTCCAGCCGCGCCGAGACGATCGGGCTATGAGCGACCTGGATGTGCGCGCGGGCGACGCCGAGCTGTTCGACCAAATCGGTGGCGACCCCGACCGAAGGCACGATGAGGCGATCGGCGAGCCGATAGAGATAGCGAATCGAGGCGCGCTGCAGCACGCGCTCACTGAGGCCGCGACTGGCGAGATTGACCGAGACCGTGGTGCCGAGACGCACGGCGAGCCGGGTGTTTGAGCCAGACAGCATTCGCGCCAGGATCGCGATGCGATTGACGCGATCCTTATCCGAGAGCAGGGCGCTCGGGCGCCCGCGCCGCAGATAGCGCACCAGCGCTGGCAGCGCGCTGTTCACATGCGAGCAGCCGAGATCGATGCAGCGCACGCCTTCCGGGACAGGTTCAAGTCGTGGTCCATGTCGACGCACCTGCAGCAGATCGACCCGCAGCCCCCAGGCAGCCCATTGCTCGATCAGGTTGACCAGGATACGGTCGACGCCGCTGTGGCCCGAGGTGGCGGCGAAGATTGCGATGCGTTCGGCCGCTAATGGTTCGCCGCGAGCCAATGCTTAGTCCGTCCCAGGATGGCCTGTCTCTGACCTGAAAGCGCTCCCCCCGACCCGGGAACGCTTAGCCCGAGCACTTCAGCATAGCGCGCGGCGCTGCGTTTGGGATCGAAGCGCGCGGCACCGGCGCGCAGTCGCTCGGCCGGTAGTGGCGCCTCGAGCACCGAACGCATCGCTTCAGCCAAGGCAACCGGGTCATCAACCGGCACCAAGGGGCCGAGGCGGCCGTCGTCGAGGATCTCGCGCGGGCCGCTTGGACAGTCGGTCGAGACGCAGGGCGTGCCGAGCGCGATGGCCTCAATCAGGGCATTACTCGAGCCCTCGAACAGCGATGAGCAAACGAACAAGTCGGCGGCGGCGACGTAGCGAAACGGGTTCGACTGATAGCCGAGCAATTCGATTCGATCCGCAATCCCGAGCTGCGTCGCCAGTGCCTGCAACCGATCATGCTGGCCACCACTGCCACAGATCATCAGGCGCGCGTCGAGTGCCGGCCGTAGCAACGCGAAGGCACGCAACAACAGGCCGAAATGTTTGGCGCGCACCAGACGGCCAACACTGACGATCACCGGCCCGGTCTTCTGCTTGAGCCAGGGATGCAATATCGGCTCACTGGCCAAGCGGGCGATGGCCTCGGCATCGACCGGATTCAGGATGGTTTCGATGCGCGGTTGGCGGTAGCGCAGTATCGATCCCCGGCTCAGCATGCGCCGCAGGGCGGCACTAACCCCGGCTGAGTTGCCGATCAGCAGATCGGCTTGACGATAGAGCGCGGCGAGCCGCCAGCCATTCCAGGTCGCCGTCCAGGGACTATTGCGCTTGAGCCGTTCCGGAACATTGGTCCCAATACGAAAAGCGGTGAAGGGACGCTCCCCGGCGAGTGTGCGCCGCAGGAGCAGTCGATGACTCTGATCTCGGTTGCTGAGGATGGCGTCTGGCCGTCGCTGGCGCAGATAATCAAGCAGCGTCGACTCGGCCAGCTTGAGTTGATCGAGATCGATGACGAAACGATTGACCTCGCCCCTGAGCGCGCTCAGGTCTGGATGCTCCGCGTTCGGCAGCAGTAGATCGATGTCAATGCCGCCATCAAGCAAGGCATCTATCAGCGTCGTCATCACGCGCCCGATACCGCCGCTCCCCTGGCGGAAGCCGATCATGGCCAGTCGCCGTCGTGGTGCGCCCGCGCTCGCATGCGTGAGTGCTCTGTTATTGGTCATGCTCGGTGCCTTCATCAGTCTTGCACCCCAGTTATAGTACAGTGTTCGATCGTGTCATCGCTGTTGTTCGCCCTCGAAGACCCTGCTCGCCATGTCCTTGCTACTGCTTTTGTGACCACTGCAATCACTCGCCCCAGGAAAGGCACGCTAGACGCCTTGCGTCTGTTCAGCCTCTACGGATTGTCTATCAGCCTGTTTATGGCGCCAGCTGGTGTTTCGGCGGGGCTGCTCCTGATCTGGGTTTGGTTCTTGGCGCTGTTGCTGAGCCGGCCCCACCAGCCTCAGCCCCAGCTGCCGCGTCATCCGCTGGTTTGGCTGATGGTCGCGTTCGCGCTCTATTGTCTGCTGCAGGCACTCTTCCCTCGCGTTGCGAGCGCCGAGTTGATGCAGCGTTGGGAGGCCGCATTCGGTTGGGCGCAGCTCGCTGTCATGGTGCCGATCGCCTATGCGCTGCGCGGTGAGGAGCGGCTCGTGCTGCGCTTGTTCTTGCTGGTGCTGATTGGGCTCTTGCTCGGCACCCTATGGCGACTGGACTGGGCATTGTTGCTTGGCGATGCCGAGGTCTTCTTCGAGTCACGCCCGGGCTTCGGCTTTCCGGCACTCGCTTATGCCCTCTATGCGGGGACGGCGCTGATCGGGCTGCTGGTGCTACGCCGGCGCTGCTGGTACCGGCGCGATGGCCGGCTGTGCTGGTGGGCCTTGCTGCTGTGGCTTGCGGCGCTGGTCATGCTGGCTGAAGGTGTGGTGCTGACCCAGGCTCGTGGTAGCTGGCTTGGGCTGATCCTGGTTGCGTTGCTCGGGGCTGGGCTGTGGCTGCGCGGGCAGTGGCGACAGCACGGGCGGATTCCGCGCCCCCCTTTGTTGGTGGCGGCAAGCGCGCTGCTGCTGCTCATCGGCTTGAACGCCAGCGAGATCGGCGAGCGCCTGAGCGAGGAGCAAACGGTCGCCGAGCAACTGCTGCGCGGTGAGGTGCCGCCCGATCAAGTCACCTCACTGACATTGCGTTGGCATGCCCAAAGCTTCGGCCTTGAGATATGGCGAGAACGGCCTTGGCTGGGCTGGGGGCCCGGCGCCAGCGCTCCGCTGATGGCCGCAAGCGTAGCCGCGCTCGCTGTGGAGACTGAAGTCGATTCTTGGACAGGGGTAGGGACCGGTACTGGTGCGGCAGAAGCTGGTGCTGGTGTGGTAGGGACTGATGGCGCTGATGAGGTGGCGGGGCTTGCGCGTGGCGGCAGGGCGAGCGTCGTGGACGTTAGGCTGGCCGTCGCTGCGAGCGGGATCTGGCATCCCGAGGATGGCGTCATCAAGCATCTGCACAACAGCTACCTGGAGCTTCTGGCCCAGCTTGGTCTGGTCGGCTTCGGACTCTGGATGCTGATCGCCCTGCTGTTGCTCTGGTCGGTCTATGACGCGGTTCGGCGTAAACGGCTGAGCCAGGATTTGGGCCTGTTCCTGATCCTTGCGCTGCTCTACCTAGCGGTTTGGAGTCTGTTCAACTTCCGCATGGTGCATCAGGACTTCCGCAGCTATTGGGCGTTGCTCGCGGGAACGGCGCTGAGCATGGCGTTGTACCAGCGTGGCAGCATTGAGGACGGTCTCGGCTCATGATGGCTTCGCGTGCGGATCAGGGGGCAGGGACCCACAACTCGCTCGATGTCTCGATCGGGGCACCCAAAAGCATTCTACTGGTGCGCCTGAGCGCGATCGGTGACATCGTCTTCGCCTCGCCGCTGATCGCAAGCGCTCGGCGCGCCCATCCACGGGCGCACATCGCCTGGCTGGTGCAGCCCGAATGTGCGCCGCTGCTAGCGCATCACCCGGACCTTGACCAGGTGATCGAGTGGCCGCTGCCGCGCTGGCGCCGGCTCTGGCGCCAACGGCGTCTCCTCGGGCTGATGGCGGAGGTCATCGCGGCGGTGAAGGCGTTGCGCGCGTGCCGCTTCGATCTGGCGATCGATCTGCAAGGGCTGCTTAAGAGCGCGCTTCCTGTGCGCTGGTCCGGAGCGCCGGAGCGCATCGGCCTGGGCGCGCGCGAAGGCGGCCAGTGGCTGATGACGCAGCGGGTCGAGCGGGGGCCAAACAGCGACTGGATCAGCTCCGAGTACCGTCACCTAGCCTCCAGTCTGGGCTGGCCGAGCGATGATTTCCGCCCACGAGTGTCTCCAGGCCGCGAGGCCGAATCGGCGGCCGAGGCGCTGATCGCCGAACATGGACTGGACGCCGGCTATGCCGTCATCTGTCCGTTTACCACGCGCCCGCAGAAGCATTGGATCGATGCGCGTTGGTCGGCGCTGGCAGCGCGGATTCACGCGCGCTTTGGGCTGCCGACGCTGATGCTAGGCGGTCCGGGGGATCGTGAGGCTGCGCAGCTGATCAGCAGCGGGCCACTGGTCAATCTGGTCGGTGCGACCAGCCTACTGAGCGCGGCGGGGCTGATCCGTAGGGCTCGCCTCGTGGTCGGCGTCGATACCGGGCTCAGCCACATGGGCATCGCCTTTGATCGGCCGACGCTGCTGCTATTCGGCTCGACCTGCCCCTATACCGAGACCGGCAGCGCAGCCGCACGCGTGCTCTATCATCCGCGCCACTGCTCGCCCTGCCGCCGCCGGCCGACCTGTGATGGCGCCTTCACCTGCATGCGCGAGATTCAGATCGACGAAGTCATGGCGACGTTGGTTGAATTGCTGGACCGGGCCGAACAGACGAACCGGGCGGATCAGGTTGGTCGGGCTGATCGGCCTGATCAGGCGAATCAAGCCGATCTCTCGGTGAATCGAACATCAGGATGAAGGTGCTGCACGTCGAGGGTGGGGCGCACCTCTATGGCGGCGCACAGCAGGTACTCTATCTGCTGGAAGGACTGGCGGCGCGCGGCATCGAGAATCATCTCGCCTGCCGCCGTGGCTGCGCGCTGGGAGTCCGTGCCGAGCCCTTCGCCGAGGTGCATGGCATGCCGATGCATGGCGATTTGGATGTGCTGATGATCGGGCGCCTGTATCGGCTGATCCGCCGCGTACAGCCGGAGCTGGTGCATCTGCACAGCCGCATCGGCGCCGACCTGATGGGCGGCCTTGCGGCGCGGCTGACTGGGGTGACGGTGCTGCACACGCGTCGGGTCGATAATCCAGAGCCGCGCTGGCTGGTGGCGCTCAAGTATCGGCTGCATGATCGGGTGATCGCGATCTCCGAAGGAATCGCGTGCGTGCTGTGTTCCGAGGGGCTGCCGGAGGCCAAGCTGCGGGTGGTGCGCAGCGCGGTCGTCGCCGAACGCTTCGCTCAGCCCTGTCGCCCGGGGCTGATCCGCGAGCGGCTCGGGTTGCCGGAGAATGCGTTGGTGCTCGGGGTGGTCGCGCAGCTGATCGCGCGCAAGGGGCATGCGGTGCTGCTGCGAGCGCTGCCAGCCTTGCTCGCCGAGCAACCACGGCTGCGAGTGGTGTTTTTCGGTCAGGGGCCACTGGCCGACGCGCTCACACAGCAGATCGACGCGGCGGGGCTCAACGGGCGCGTGCATTTGGTCGGCTTTCGCGATGATCTCGCCGAGCTGTTGCCTTGCCTGAGGCTGCTGGTGCATCCGGCGCTGATGGAGGGGCTCGGCGTGTCCTTGTTGCAGGCAGCGGCCGCTGGGGTGCCGATCGTCGCGAGCCGCGTGGGCGGTATCCCGGAGGCGATCGAGGATGGTGTCACGGGGCTGTTGGTGCCTCCCGGCGAGGCGGCGCCCTTGGCGCAGGCCATGCGCGCCTTGCTCACTGATCCCGCGCGGCGCGAGCGGTTCGGGCAGGCTGGGACCGAGCGGGTGCGCCGGGTGTTCTCTGTCGATGAGATGGTTGAGGGGAATCTGAGGGTCTATGACGAACTGCTTGCGGAGGCTCAGCGATGAGTGCCAAGCCCGGATCAGCGCCCGATACCAGGGCTGACACGGGCGCTCAGATGAGCGCTAACGCCGAGGCTCATCCTGACAGGCTGGTCTCGGCCCACTGGCCCTCGAGCCTGCAACTGATCGGCAGCAAGGGGCTGGGCGGCGCCGAGCGCTGGTTCCAACGCTTCTGCGAGGCGCTTGCCGACCGGCAGGCACCGGCGGCCATCGGTATCCGCGCCGGCGGTGAGCTGGATCGCTTGTACGGACAGGAGCTGGGTGCACGGCTAACCTGCCATCGGTTGCCGTTTCGCACCGTTTGGGACCCGGCCTCGCGGCTGGCCGTCGAACGGCTCGTGCGGCGCGTGCAGCCGCAGATCGTGCAGACCTACATGGGCCGGGCGACGCGACTGACCCGTTTGTCGCACCGCCCTGGCTTGGTCAGGCCGGTCCATCTGACACGGCTCGGTGGCTACTATGCGCTGTCTCCATACCGGCATGCGGATGCGTGGATCGGCAATACGCGCCAGCTTTGCGACTGGATGCTGCAACAGGGATTACCTGCGCAACGGGTGCATCAGATCTATAACTTCGTCGATCCGCCGCAGCCGCTCCCGGCGGCTGAGATCGAGCAGCTGCGTCGAAAACTGGGATTGAGTCCCGAGGAGCAACTGCTGCTCTGCATGGGCCGTTTCGTCACCGTCAAGGGCCAGCGTTATCTGCTCGATGCGCTTGCGCGTTTGCCAGCCGAGCTAGGTGGCCGCCGCTGGCGCCTGCTGCTGCTTGGCGATGGACCCTTGCGACAGCGCCTGCAACAACAGGCGCGCGAACTCGGCATCGATCGACGCATCCTCTGGCTGGGTTGGCAGCCGGAGCCGGCGCCCTATCTGCAGCTCGCTGACCTGGTGGTGTTTCCGTCGCTCGAGACCGAGACCCTGGGCAATGTCATCCTCGAGGCCTGGGCCTGGCGCCGGCCGCTGCTGACGGCGGCGTTTCGCGGTGCGCGCGAGATCGCCCAGCACGGCGAGGATGCCTGGTGCGTGCCCTGCGAGGACGCGCCAGCACTGGCTGAGGGTATTCGGTTGCTGCTGCGGGAGCCGGCCTTGGCCAAGGCGTTGGTGGAGCGGGGCGCCCAGCGGGTCGAGCAAGCTTTTTCGCGCACTGTGATCATGCAGCGTTACCTTGAACTCTACACCGACCTGACCAATGGCTGATCCCGTTCCAAGCCCAAGCCCAAGCCCAAGCCCAAGCCCAAGCCCAAGCCCAAGCCCAAGCCCAGGCGCGGATGAAAGCGGCGACAGCCGGCTCGTGCCACGTCTGTCGATCCTGATGTACCACCAGGTTGGGCGTTTCAAGCCGATGCGCGCGCATCGCGCCAACTATTGCGATGCCGGGCGTTTCGCGCGCCAGATGGCCTTGCTGGCCTATGGCGGCTTCCATGTGATCTCTCTCGAGCGGGCACTGGCGGGACTGTATGGTCAACAACCCTTGCCACCGCAGGCGGTGCTCTTGACCTTCGACGATGCCTACGCCGGCTTCATCGAGCACGCGCTGCCGGTGCTGATGGCGCATCGGTTTCCGGCCGTGGTCTACGCTATCAGCGATTGGGTCGGACAGCGCATGCGCTGGGCCGAGCAGGTACCAGGTCGCGCCGAGCCGGGCTTGATGAGCGCCGTCCAATTACGCGCGCTCAAGGAAGTCGGCATCAGCGTCGGCTCGCATGGGGTCTCGCATCGCAAGCTCGCTGAGCTGACGCCGGCGGAACAGGCCCGGGAGCTGAATCAGAGTCGGCTGGCGCTCGAAGACCTACTCGGGCAGCCGGTCCAAGATCTTTGCTATCCCTTTGGCCGCTTCAATCAGGACACGGTGCGCCTCGCTGCCGAGGCGGGCTATCGCAGCGCGATGACCTGTCTACGTGGTGCGGCCACTGGCTTGGATCATCCCCTAGTGCTGCCGCGCAAGGCGGTCTCATTCGGTGATAGCTGGCTTGGCTTTGTCTGGAAGCTGGCCAAGCATCGACCAAAACCGGCGCTGGAGGACTGGCGCCGCTGGAGCCGCCAGCGCGCGGTCGGTGTCCGAGGCGGTTGTTGACGATGCGTTACCTGTATTCACTCCTGCTCTCGCTTTTGCTGCCGCTGGTGCTGCTGCGTCTGCTCTGGCGCGGCTACCGCAATCCGGCCTATCTCCAGCGCTGGCCGGAGCGGCTTGGGGTTTGGCGACCGCCACCGCGTCCGGTTGACCTCTGGATTCACGCGGTCTCGGTGGGCGAGGTGCAGGCGATGCAGCCGCTGATCCGCGAACTGCTCGGGCGTGAGCCGGCGCTGGAGCTGATCGTCACCACCACCACCCCAACCGGCGCTCGGCGGCTGCGGGATCTGTTCGGCGATCGCGTGCAGCACGCCTATACGCCCTACGATCTGCCGGTGGTCATGCGCCGGTTCCTGCAGCGCGCCCAGCCGCGTCTGGTGTTGGTGGTCGAGACCGAAATTTGGCCGAATATGCTCGCGGTGTGCGCCGAGCGCGGCATCCCGGTGATCCTGGCGAATGCCCGGATGTCGCCGCGCTCGGCGCGTGGCTATGCGCGGTTTGGCGGCTTGACCGCGCGCACGCTGCGCGGCTTTGCGTGGATCGCGGCGCAGAGCCAGCCCGATGCCGAGCGCTTCATCCAGCTCGGTGCCGACGCGCGTCGGGTGCGGGTGACCGGCAGCATCAAATTCGATGTCCGGCTGCCGGCGAGCCTGCGCGATCGCGCCGAGGCGATGCGCCGTGCTTGGGGCATCAACCGTCCGGTCTGGGTGGCCGCGAGTACCCATGAGGGCGAGGAGCAGCCATTACTCACCGTGCAACGCCGGCTACGGGCGGTGTTCCCCGAGGTCTTGTTGGTCTTGGTGCCGCGCCATCCGGAGCGCTTCGATCGGGTCGCGGCCTTGGTCCGCCGCGAAGGCCAGGCGCTGGTGCGGCGCAGCCAAGGGCAAGGCTGCGATGCCACCTGCTCGGTCTATCTGGTCGATAGTATGGGCGAGCTGCCGATGTTTCTGGCCGCTGCCGACGTGGCCTTCATCGGCGGCAGTTTGGTGCCGGTCGGGGGCCATAACCTGTTGGAGGCTGCGGCGTTGGCCGTGCCGGTGGCGATTGGCCCGCATTGCTTCAATGTCGCCGAGATCACCCGCCTGTTGGTTGCGGAGGAGGGGGCGGCGCGGATCAAGGATGCCGAGGCGCTGGGCCGCTTGCTCGAAGGTTGGCTCGGCGATGCCACCGAGCGTGCTCGCATCGGCGAGCAGGGGTTTGCCTTCGTCGAGCGCAACCGGGGCGCCTTGCAGCGCCTGCTGGCGCTGCTGGATGCGGAACTCTAGGGCGCTGCCGGCTCGGCTGTAGCCTGAACTGCGCTATTTGAACAGGCGCGAGACTTCGCGGAACTGCCCGTGCTGGGAGTCGCTGAGCCATTCAAAGGCGACCGACTCGGTATTGCTGACATGGATACCGGAATGACGCATGCGCTCGAGGGCGTTATCGGCTTTCTCCGGATGCCGCGAGCAGATGCCATCGGCGGCGACGAAGACCTGATAACCCCAGCGTTGCAGGCCAGAGGCGGTCTGGATGATGCAGATATGCGCCTCCATGCCGACCAGGACCACTTGCTTGCGCTCGGGCTGCTCGGTCAGCGCGCGCTCGAAGCCGGCGGCGGTACAGCACGAGAAGCAGGTCTTTTCGGTCGGCGCGGCGGTCTCGGGTAGCTGTTCGCGTATTGCGCCGATGGTTTTGCCGAGTCCTTGCGGATACTGCTCGGTCGAGATGATCGGGATCTCGAGGGTTTTGGCCGCGCCGATGAGTCGGTTAATGTTGCTGACCGTGCGCTCGAGCACGTCCTCGGGCATGGCGGCGGCTAGGCGCTCCTGCGCATCGATGATCAGCAGCTGCGCGAACGCGGCCTGGCACAACGGCATCGGGGCCTGATGGATGCTCATGACGATCTCCTTGCGGGGGGTGAATCAGCAGCGCGTTCGGGCGCTGCTCAGTAGGTCGGCATTTCGGGGTCGACGTCGCTCGCCCAAGCGGCGACGCCGCCGCGCAGGTTGATCACGCGCCGGAAGCCTTGGAGTTCGAGAAAGAGGGCGACCTGATGCGAGCGGATGCCGTGATGGCAGATGACGACGGTGGGGCGCGTCTGATCGAGCTGGGGGGCGGTGGCCGGGATCTGGCGCATCGGTAATAGCTCGCTGCCGTCGATCCGGCAGATGGCATGCTCCCAGGGCTCGCGCACATCGAGCAGCAGCGGTCGCTGTTGGTCGAGCGTGCTGTTGCTATCGAGCAGGTCTTTCAGGGATTGGGGAGTGATTTGTTCTATCACCTGCGCCTCGCATCGGTTGGGTGGGATTCAGAACGCGAAGCGTTCCGGCAGCGGGGCATTCTCGAGCGCAGCGATGCAAGTCTCGAACAGGCTTTCGCGGCGAAAATCGTTGCCGATGCGGGTGATGCGCATCGCCTCCATCAGCGGTGGCTCGCCGACGACGATGAACAGGCGGCCGCCATCGGTGAGCCGTTGCTCGAGTGCCGCAAGGGGCTCGGCGGTGGGCACCGAGCCGGTGACCGCGATGACATCGAAGGGGCCGCCGTCGATGCGCCCGGAGAAGGCATCGGCTGTGTGCACCTCGGTGTGTGAGAGCCCCAAGGCGCTAAGGCGCGCGCGGGCACCCTCGGCCAAGGCCGGGTCGATCTCGAGGCTGAAGACATGCTCGCCGAGGTGCGCAAGGCAGGCGGTGACGTAACCCGTGCCGGTGCCGATCTCAAGCACCGTCTCGTGCGGCTGCACATCCATTGCCTGCAACAGGCGGCCGACCATCCTGGGCGCCAGCATCGCGGTGTGGTCACCGAGCGGGATCTCGATATCGGCATAGGCCAGCCCACGATACGCATCGGGAACGAAGGCCTCGCGCGGAAGCGCGCGCATCACCGCGAGCACCCGCTGATCAAGCACTTCCCAGGGACGTACTTGCTGCTCGATCATGTTGAACCGTGCGCGGTCCGTGGTCGCTTGCATCGGTTTGGATCCTCTTCTTGCGATGGTGGGCGGTCGCTCGATAACGCAGTTGACCACCAATAAAGGGTATAAATTTTGATCCGGGGAGGCAAGCGCCTTGCGGAGCACTCAGTCTCGAGCGCTAGATCAGGACCAGATTATCTCGATGGATCAGCTCTTCGTCATCGATGTAGCCGAGGATGTCGATGAAGGCCGCACTGGGCTGGCCCTGGATGCGCAGTGTGTCTTGCACGTCATAGTTGACCAGCCCGCGGGCGATCTCCTGGCCTTGCTCGTCGACGCAGGCGACCACCTCACCGCGTTTGAACTGCCCGCGCACCGCTTTGACGCCGACCGCGAGCAGGCTGCGGCCCTGTTCACGCAACGCGCGCGCGGCGCCGGCATCCAACACCAGGCGGCCGCTCACGCGTAGATGGCCGGCCAGCCATTGCTTGCGTGCCGCTTGCGGCTCTTGCACCGGGCTGAGCAGGGTGCCAATCGGCTCGCCCTGGCCGAGCCGCGCGAGACCGTCGGCGGCGCGCCCCGAGGCGATGATGGTGGTGCAGCCGGAGCGCGCAGCGAGGCGTGCGGCGCGCACCTTGGTAACCATGCCGCCGCTGCCGAGACCGCCGCCACTGCCGCCGGCCACTGCATCGAGTCGATTGTCATCGACCCGCGTCTCGGTGATCAACCGGGCCTCGGGGTGGGTGCGCGGGTCGGCCTCGAAGAGGCCATCCTGATCGGTCAGCAGCACCAGGAGTTCGGCCTCGATCAGATTCGCGACCAACGCCGCCAGGGTGTCGTTGTCGCCGAAGCGCAGCTCGTCGGTGGCGACGGTGTCGTTCTCGTTGACCACCGGCACCACGCCGAGCGCGAGCAGGGTGCGCAAGGTGCTGCGGGCGTTCAGGTAGCGCTCGCGGTTGGCGAGATCGTCGCGGGTCAGCAGGACCTGCGCGGTGTGCAATCCGTGGCGGGCGAAACAGGTCTCCCAGGCCCGGATCAGGCCCATCTGGCCGATGGCGGCGGCGGCTTGTAGCTCATGCAGCGCGCGCGGTCGTTGGCTCCAGCCCATGCGGGCCATGCCCTGGGCCACGGCTCCGGAGGAGACCAATACCAGGTCATGGCCGGCAAGCCGGCGCGCGGCGAGCTGGGCGACCCAGGGTTCGAGCACATCGATGTCGAGACCCGCGCCGTCGCGCGTCAGCAGCGCGCTGCCGATCTTCACGACCCAGCGTCGGGTCCGCAGGATGCGCTGGCGGTTGAGCATGTGGGCGCGGAGGCTTCAGTTGAATGGATGCAGGCGAGGCTAGTCGAGCGGATGCCAGCCGCTGGCGGCGTCCGGATCGGCCTCGCTCGCGTCCTGTTCCGGCTCGAGCGGGTGTTGGATCTCGGTGAGCCGCTGCATCAAAGCGCCGATCAACGCATCGGTGCCGGCGCCGGTAACGGCCGAGATCAGGAACACCGGGCCGGACCAGCCCAGGGCCGCGACCAGCGCGCGTTGTGCCTCGGCGCCCTGCTCGGTGTCCAGCACATCGCTCTTGTTCAGGACCAGCCAGCGCTCCTTGGTGGCCAGCGCCTCGCCGTGGGCGACAAGCTCGTCCTCGATGATCCGCGCCTGCTCGAGCGACGTCGGACTGCCCTCGAGCGGGGCGATGTCGATCAGATGCAGCAACAGGCGCGTGCGGGTCAGGTGCTTCAGAAAGCGCGTGCCGAGCCCCGCGCCTTCGGCGGCGCCGGCGATGAGGCCAGGGATGTCGGCAATGACGAAACTCTTCCGGGGGCCGAGCCGGACCACGCCGAGATTGGGATAGAGGGTCGTGAACGGATAATCGGCGACCCGCGGACGGGCGCTGGACACCTGCCGGATCAGGCTCGATTTGCCGGCATTGGGCAGCCCGACCAAGCCGACATCGGCGAGCAGGATCAGCTCGAGCCTCAGAAAGCGCCGTTCCCCGGGTGTACCCGGCTTCGACTGCCGGGGCGCGCGGTTGGTGCTCGACTTGTAGCGTGCGTTACCGAGGCCGTGGAAGCCGCCTTGGGCGACCAGCAGGCGCTGCTCAGCGGTGAGCACCTCGCCGATGCATTCCTCGGTCTCGGTATCGAAGACGCGGGTTCCGAGCGGAACCTGGATCGAGAGATCCTGTCCGCCACGGCCGGTGCGGTTCTGGCCCATGCCATCGCGACCACGCTCGGCGCGATGGCGGCGTGCTTGGCGAAAATCGACCAGGGTATTCAGCCCCGGATCGCCGATCAGGTAAACGCTACCGCCGTCACCGCCATCGCCGCCGTCGGGGCCGCCCTTGGGGATGAAACGCTCGCGCCTGAAGCTGACGCAACCGTTGCCGCCGTCACCGGCCTCGACCCGGATCTCCGCCTCATCGACGAATTTCACGCACTGGTTTCGATCGGATCGATGCTGACGAATTTGCGGTTGCGTGGGCCTTTGACCTCGAAGCGCACCACGCCATCCTTGAGCGCGAACAGGGTGTGATCGCGACCACAGCCGACATGCACGCCGCCGTGAAAATGGGTGCCACGCTGGCGCACGATGATGCTGCCGGCCTGCACGGTCTGACCGCCGAAGCGCTTGACGCCAAGGCGTTTCGATTCTGAATCGCGGCCGTTGCGAGAGCTGCCGCCTGCTTTTTTATGTGCCATGGTGTAATCCTCTCAGCCGTTGCTGATCGCGGTGATCTTGAGCTGCGTGAAGCATTGGCGATGACCCTGCCGCTTCATGTGGTGCTTGCGCCGCTTGAATTTGATGATGCGCACCTTGTCATGCTTGCCGTGGGCCGCGACCTCGGCGGTGACCTTGGCGCCGTCCAGATACGGCTTGCCGAGCTGGACTGAATCGCCATCGGCGAGCATCAGGACGCGCGGCATATCCAGGGTCGCGCCCTGATCGACGTCGAGCTTCTCGACGGTCACGAGATCGCCCTCGGCGACGCGGTACTGTTTACCGCCAGTTTCGATGATTGCGTACATAACGATGTCGAGATGCCTCGGAGCAGAGAAAGGGGTTGGCTGAGCGCGAGGGGCCGCGCGCTGGTGCCTTATCCGGGGCGCCGCTCGCAGGAACCAGTTCATCGCGCAAGACCCCCTAGTATGCCGGATCGCGCGGGGGGCGTCAAAGAGATGCGATCGGGTCAGCAACTCAGGCGCTGCTCGCTGCGGCCGTCGCTGGCGCCGGCTTGCCGAAGAGATAGCCTTGGAAGGCGCGGCATCCATGCTCGATCAGGAACCGGTGTTGGTCTTCGGTCTCGACGCCTTCGGCGATCACTGAGAGCCCCAGCCTCGGGGCCAATGCGAGGATGGCGCGCACGATGGCGGCATCGTTGACGTCCGTGGTCACGTCGGCGACGAAGGAGCGGTCGATCTTCAACTCGTCGAGCGGCAGGCGCTTGAGATAGGCCAGCGAGGAGTAACCGGTGCCGAAGTCGTCCAGGGCGAAGCGCAGCCCGAGCGCGCGCAGGGCGGTCATCTTGGTGATGGTTTCCTCCACATCCTGTAGCAGCAGGCTTTCGGTCAGTTCCAGCTTGAGCCGGTGCGGATCAACCGCATGCCGCAGCAAGGCGCTCTGAACCCGCTCGACAAACCGTGGGTCGAGGAATTGGCGGGCACTGATGTTGATTGCGATCGATGCGGCGGGCACCCCGTGCTGGAGTGACCAGTGGGATAACTGCGCGCAAGCCGTGTCGAGCACCCAGGCGCCGAGGTCGAGGATGAAGCCAGAGGTCTC
Source organism: Halochromatium sp. NSM3 (assembly GCF_059621085.1). Taxonomy (NCBI): domain Bacteria; kingdom Pseudomonadati; phylum Pseudomonadota; class Gammaproteobacteria; order Chromatiales; family Chromatiaceae; genus Halochromatium; species Halochromatium sp. NSM3. The sequence goes on from NZ_JCAQIA010000024.1 coordinate 35,386, forward strand.
GGCGAGGGGGATGAACACATCCGGGGTCAGCAGGCCGCGTTGCGGATGCTTCCAGCGCAGCAGCGCCTCGGCGCCGAACACGCGCCCGCGCTCATCGACCTGCGGCTGATAGTAGAGCCGCAGTTGTCCTTGCTGCAGCCCTTCATGCAACTGCGCTTCCAGACTGGTGCGCAGCTCCAAGGCGGTCTGCATCTGCGGATCGAAGAAGCGCAGCTGGTTGCGGCCGGCGTTCTTGGACTGGTACATGGCCAAGTCGGCGCGCTTCAGCAGCTCCTCGACGCTCGACTGGGCGGCATCGATCAGGGTGGCGCCGATGCTCGGGGTGCTGTGGTGGGTGTGAGCGCCAAGTTGATAGGGTTGGCTCAGGGTCTGCCACAGTTTCAGGCCGATTTGGCGCGCGTCTGCGGCGGCCTCATCGGGCTCGTGACTGAGGTCATTGAGCACGACGACGAACTCATCGCCGCCGAGCCGGGCCACCGTATCGCTGGCGCGCATGCAGGCCTGCAAGCGCTGCGCGACCTGCATCAGGAGCAGATCGCCGACATCATGCCCGAGGCTGTCATTGAGATCCTTGAAGTGGTCGAGATCGAGGAACAGCAGCGCGCCGTGACCGCCTTGGCGCTGGACATCTGTCTGAATCTGGCCGAGGCGGTCCAACAGCAGCCGGCGATTCGGCAAGCCGGTCAGGGCGTCGTAGAACGCGAGTTGCTCGATGCGATCCTCGGACGCCTTGCGCTCGGTGATGTCCTGATTGAGCACCACCGCCCCTGCGATCTGTCCATTGCCGTCGCGGATCGGCACCGCTGAGTTGAGGATGATCTTGTGCGTGCCGTCGAAGCATTCGATCTCGAGTTCTTCGTTGAGCCGGGTCTCGCCGTGGCTGATGGCGCGCGCGGCCGACCAGTCTTGCGCGACCAAGGGGTGGTGTTGGTGCGGCGCCCAGGCCTTGTAGTCGTCGAAGTGCTCGGGGCCGACGAACTTGGCTCCGCCCCAGATGCGCTGAGCGGTGGCGTTGCCATAGGTGATCTTGCCGGCGGCATCGAGAAACCAGACCCCGATGGGCAGATTCTCGACGATGGTCTTGAGCCGCTGTTCACTGACGCGCAGCGCCTCCTCGGCTTGCTTCTGCGCACTCAGGTCGGTGGCGACGACGCAGAAGGCGCCTTGCTTCTCGGCCAGAGGGAGTTCGGTGAACGAGAGATGACAGGGCAAGGCCGTGCCCCGTGCGTCCAGCAACGCCATCTCTAGGCGTTGCTGCGGACGTGGCGAACGGCTGTGCAGCCAGGCCTGATAGCGCGCTCGATCCGCCACCGCGATGTGCTCGGCGAGCGTCCGGCCGAGGAGGCACTCACGCGCGATCCCCAACATCGTCGCCAGGCGCCGATTGGCGAAGTAGATGAGCCCGTTGGCGGTCAGGGTCATGGCGCCTTCGCCCATCTCCTCGACCAAGAGCCGATAGTCGTGCTCGGCGCGTTTGAGCGTGAAGACCTGCTCGCCGCGAGTGTCGGAGACCAGTAAGGCGTCGACCTGCCCACCGCGAATGGCCTCGAGCACCGCCTCGGCCTCGGCGAGGCGCGCGCGCAGGATCTCGATCTCGGTGGTTGAATCGCTGGCGGGATCAGTCGGAGTGGCGGTCAGGTTCATGGGATCGTGATTGAGCAGCCCGGATAACGTTGCCGCGCCTCAGTCTCGGACCTGGGGCTAGACGAGCACGCGTTAGCCGCAGACCGGAGAGAGGCGGCAATCGGCCGCTAACGGCTGCTAGGAGGGGGCGCTGGACGGAGATCCAGTCCAACGAGCGCGCGTTCGGTATCGGAAAGGTCTCCGATGATCTTGCGGATCGGCAATGGCAGCCGACGCACCACGGTGGGGATGGCCAGGATCTGATCTCCTTGAGCCAGTTGCGGCTGCTCGAGCAGATCCACCACCTCGATCTGATAATGGCCAGCCAGGTGCGCCTCGCACATCGCCTGCAGATTGGCGAACGCGGCGATGGATTTCGGCGTCTGTCCGGCAATGTAGAGGCGCAGGGTCCACAGCTCCTCGGTATCGGATGATGCACTCATGAAGCCGGTGACTCCTGCGATTGCGCGGCGTCGGCCCGCCGTGATGAGGCCATCGAGGCCTGCACCTCGCGTGAGCGCGCCTCGCGGCGCTGTTCGCGCTCGATCAGGGCGATGGTCTCCGCCTCGCGCGCCTGATACTCCTGCTGCAGGGCGGCGATCTGCGCCGCGAGCAGGGTGCGGCGTTGCTCGAGGTCGCGTTGGTGGCGCTCGATCTCCTGACGGCGTTCGAGCAGCTCAGCGCGTTCGGCGGACTCTTGCGCGAGGCGTGCCGAGCCGGTCAACACCCCGCTCGGGCCGACGTAGACGTCGCGCAGCTCGATGCCCTGGCTGGTGATGCGGAACTCCCGGGTCTGGTTGGAGTGCGCCATGCCGCGCGATTTCAGAATGCTGAGGACACGGTTGCGCTCGCCGCCGGTGTCGACGGCCATGAGCAACAGCCAGGTGTCGATGAGGGAGGAGATGGCCGAATCGGTGGCCTCGACGGAGGCGCCGCCCGAGGTCAGATTGGTGAACAGCCCGGTGATCTGGCGATGCTTGAGGAAGTCGATCAAGCGCGTCAGCATCGCCTTGACCTCGAGCTGATTGCTGCCGGCGATGAAGCTGTTGATCGGGTCCAGGATCACCACCGAGGGCTGAAACCGCTCGACGGCGCGATGGATCAGCGTCAGATGCATCTCCAAGCCGGCCAGGGTGGGGCGCGCGGCATGAAAGCGCAGTTGATCCTGTTCCACCCATTGGCCCAGATCGACACCGATAGAGCCGATGTTACGGATGATCTGCGATTGCGACTCCTCGAACGCGAAGTACAGCACCCGCTCGCCTCGACGACAGGTGGCGTCGGCAAAATGTCCTGACAGGCTCGACTTGCCGGTGCCGGCGGTGCCGGAGACGAGCACGCTGCTACCGCGATAATAGCCCGCATCCCCGAGCATGGTGTCGAGCCGGGGGATGCCGCTGGAGATGCGCTCAAAGCTGACGGCCTGATCCAGTCCGACCGAGGTGATGGGCAGCACCGAGATGCCGTCTTCGTCGATCAGGAAGGGATAATCATTGGTGCCGTGGCTGGAGCCGCGGTATTTCAACACCCGCAAGCGTCGTGTCCAGATCAGGTCGCGCTCCTGGTGATCGAGCGTGAGGACGCAGTCCGAGACATATTCTTCAAGACCTTGGCGCGTGAGCTGACCGTCCCCGCGCTCGGCGGTGATGATCGCGGTGACGCCCTTCTCCTTGAGCCAGCGAAACAGGCGCCGCAGCTCTGCGCGCAGGATGGCGGGGTTGGGCAGCCCGGTGAACAGGGTCTCGATGGTGTCGAGCACCACGCGCTTGGCGCCGATGGCATCGATGGCGTAGCCGAGCCGGACGAACAGGCCGCTGAGATCGAAATCGCCGGTCTCGCTGAACTCACTGCGCTCGATGGCGACGAAATCGAGCGCGAGCAGCCCCCGGGCGATCAGGTCGTCGAGGTCGAAGCCCAGCGAGGCGACGTTCTGGGTCAGCTCGGCGGCGGTCTCCTCGAAGGCCATGAACACGCCCGGCTCGCCGAATTCGGTCGCGCCTCGGAAGAGGAATTCCATCGACAAGAGGGTCTTGCCGCAGCCCGCGCCGCCGCAGATCAGGGTCGGCCGGCTGCGGGGGAGGCCGCCGCCGGTGATCTCATCGAGCCCCGAGATACCGGTGGGAGCCTTGGGGAGTGTAGTTTGTACTGTGCTCACGCGCGCTCTACATTGGAACGTTGCTTGGTCATAAGGCGTTATGGCCGTATCTTAACGGAAGTGCAGTTTTTAGGTGCCGGTCGATGCGATGAGGTGTTTAGGTCGTTGACGGGGGCTCTATGTTCCATTGGCGTTGGCCGTATTATCGGGATGCTGTGCTCGCGGATGCTGGTGCTCGCGTGCTGGTCGATGCGAGCGCGCACACGCGGATCGATACTGCGGTAGCGGATGGCGAGCCGGCGCGTCGCTTCCCGATCGCGCCGCCGTCGCTGCTTGGGCTGGCGCGCGCGTCCTTCGTCGAATGGCGCTATTTCTCGGTGCTCTCGCAGGCCTTTCACGGCATCGTCGGCCTTGCCCTAGTCAATCCCGATCGTCGCTTTGCGCGCATCGCCGAAGGTGGGCTGCTGCTGATCGTCGCCGGGGTGATCGATCGCCCGCCCTTGCCGAGAATGGCGGCCGCCGACGCTGATAGCGGCGCTGGTGCCAGCACTGGCACTGGCACCGAAACTGGCACCGGCGCTGATACCAGCCCTGGCGCCGACACCGATGCTGGCCCGCTCTTTGCAGACGATACCGCCGAGCTGTGCTGGATGCACCTGTTTGCACCCGCGTCCTGCGAGTTCGATCCGCCCAGCGAGTTCGACCTGCCCGGCAAGTCGTCATCCGCCACAGCCGGACTCCGCGCTCGCGACGCGCATTGCCGCCTCGAGCTGGAGCAAACGGATGCGTCCCGGGCCGTGCTTCACATCGAGGCCGGCGCCGGGCTCAAGTTGCATCTGTCGCATGTCGGCCTACCGGAAACCGCCTTGCCCAGCGCGCTCGATGCCGACCTCGACGGCTGGCTCGGACGCGCACTCGGCGCGCATTGGCAGGTCCAATGCGCCTCGCCGGTGGCGCGCTCGGACGGCGAGCTGGTGCTTCAGCCCGGCCTGCTGAGCGGGCTCGCGCAAACGCCCGGTGGCGATAACCCCTCGTATGCTTCGGCGGCATTACACGCGCGCCTTAAGGCCGGCCATGCGCGCATTGCCTGGCAGGCTGCTAGCGGCTACGCAGAGCATAGCTTCGGGATTCGGCCGCTGCCGTTGCAGGGCTGGGATTTTCTCTTCGTGCCCAAGGCCGAGACCGGCGAGGCGCTGGTGCTGCAGACCTATTCAGGCAGTCAGGCGTTGCGCTATCTCGAGGTCTGCTGGCAACAGGATGGCAAGGCCCGCCAGCATCGCTTCAGAGCCGAGGCGCTGCGGCTGGACTGGGTAGAGCAGACGCGCGATCCGGTCCTGGGCGTGTGCCGGCCGCTGCGGCGGCGGATCAAGGCCGAGGCCGATGGGCTGCGGTTGACCTTGGAGAATCGCGTGCTGCATCGCATTCCGCTGCTGCGCCGCGACCGCTTCGCGGTGCGACATTTCTTCATCAGCGAAGAGATCGGGGTTGCCGATTGGCGTTTGAGCGATGAGTCGGGTCGGGTGCTTGCCGAGGTGCGTGGACAGCCCTGTGGCGGGGAACTCGCGCATCGACGCCTGCGCGTGCCACGCTGTGCGCTCTGATCAGCCTTGTCAGCGTCCAGCTTGACCGGCCTGAGCCTGAACATGAACCAGCATCAGCATCAGCATCAGCAGGTCATCGTCGTCGGCGCCGGTCCCGCCGGTAGTGCGACGGCCTATCATCTTGCGCGGGCCGGCGTTTCGACCCTGTTGATCGACAAATCCGCATTTCCGCGCGACAAGGTCTGCGGCGATTGCCTGAGTCCGCGCGCTCAGCACGCGCTCGCCGATCTGGGGCTCTTGGACGCAGTTGCCGCCGAGGCCCATCAGGCGACCCGGATTCGGTTTCGCGCGCCAAGCGGTGCCGAGGCCGAGACGGCGATCATCGGCGATGGCGCGCTGCCGAACCGAACCCTGGTGTTGCCGCGCCAGCGCTTCGATCATCTGCTCCAGCAGCAGGCGCTCGCGGCGGGGGCGCAGTTCCGCGTGGGGCATGTGCGTACCCTGTGCTCGAGCGGCGGTGTCGAACTCGATGGCGAGACGCTGCCGGCGCGGCTCGTCGTCATCGCGACCGGCGCCGCGTTGTCGCTGATCAAGCACACGCCGCTGGCGCCGAGCGGCCCGGTGCATAGCATTGCCGCGCGCTGCTACTTGCCGGCGATACCGCCGCCTGGGCCGGATCTGCGCTTTTTCTTCGATCATCTGCCCTTGCCCGGGTATGCCTGGCTGTTCCCGACCGGACCGAACAGCGCCAACCTCGGCTACTGGTATAGCGGCAGCGGCGGCGGCAGCGGCGGCGTCAGCGCGGCCTCGCTGTTATCCCAACTCTTCACCCAGCATCCCACGCTATCCCGGCTCAGCGCCAACGGCCAGGCGGCGAGCGCCATCGCGGGCTATCCGATCCGCAGTGATTTCCTGCGCGCACCGACGCGCGCCGATGGCCTGCTCGCGGTGGGCGAGGCGGCCGGCTTGGTCAATCCGTTCACCGGAGAGGGGATCGACTACGCGCTGGAATCGGCGCAACTGGCGGCGGCGTCGATTCTGGCGGCGCTGCGCCAAGCCCCCGCCGAGGGAATGCTGCCGGCGGCGGCGCTTGCCGGCTATTCCTCCAGCCTGCGCCAGCGCTTTGGTTCGCTGTTTCTGCTGATGCAGTTGGCTCAGCGGCATGCCTTCACGCCCTGGGTGTTCGACCGGCTGTTCGGACGCGGTGCCAAGGGTCAGCGGTTGGTCGATACCCTGATCCAGGTCTGTTTTGGCGCCGCGCCGCCACGGCGGGTGCTGGCCCCGGTCGAATTGCTCCGGCTCCTGATCTCGCAGCCCGCGCCAGTGCGGCACGATGGCTGACAGAATGGTGAAGATACCCGAGGATTCAGGTAGACTTAGAGGCCCTAACAAAATGCACATCAGGCCATCCGCTTCAAAAGCTTACGCGAGATCCTTGGTCATTCTGGCGATTGATCAAGGCCGCGACTATAAAGTGCGGGTGGCGCTTAGGCGGTGTCATAAAATCGTCATGAGACTGTCACTATACAACAACACTTCAGGTTGAAAATACGAGGCTCGATTCACCGCTGCTGGAGTCTCTCCATGAAGAAATCTGTACTTGCCGTTGCTGTCCTAGGCGCGCTTTCGATGTCGTCGCAGGCAATGGCCCGCGACACCATCAACATCGTCGGCTCGTCGACAGTCTTCCCGTTTGCCACAACCGTCGCGGAGCGCTTCGGTAACACCACCGAGTTCCCGACGCCAAAGATCGAGTCGACCGGCTCGGGCGGCGGCATGAAGCTGTTCTGCGCGGGCGTCGGCGTTCAGCAACCCGACATCACCAATGCCTCGCGTCGGATGAAGGTCTCGGAGTTCGAACAGTGCCAGAAGAACGGCGTCGAGGAGATCACTGAGGTCAAGATCGGCTACGACGGCATCGCCATCGCCAACTCGAAGAAGGCACCGCAACTGGAGCTGTCGCTGCGCGACGTCTGGCTGGCGCTGGCCAAGGATGTGCCGAACCCAGAGGGCGGCGAGGAGCTGGTCCCGAACCCCTATAAGACCTGGAAGGAGGTGAATTCTGAGCTGCCCGATGTTGCCATCGAGGTGCTCGGCCCACCGCCGACCTCTGGTACCCGTGACGCCTTCGCCGAGATCGCGATGGAAGGGGGCTGCAAGACCTTCGACTGGATCGCCGACATTAAGGGCGAGGACAAGTCGAAGTACAAGTCGATCTGCCGCACCGTGCGTGAAGATGGCGCCTATGTCGAGGCCGGCGAGAACGACAATCTGATCGTGCAGAAGCTCGACCGGAACGCCGATGCACTCGGCATCTTCGGCTTCAGCTTCCTGGATCAGAACGCCGACAAGCTGCAGGGCACCATCATCGATGGTGTCGAGCCAACCTTCGACAACATCGCCAGCGGCGACTATCCGGTGTCGCGCTCGCTCTTCTTCTATGTCAAGAACGCCCATGTCGGCACCATTCCTGGCATCCAGGAGTTCGTCACCGCCTTTACCAGCGACAACGCTTGGGGGCCGGATGGCTACCTGGTTGATAAGGGTCTGATCCCGCTGCCGGAAGACATGCGGGCTGACGTCGCCAAGACCGCACAGAACCTGGAGCCGATGTCGAGCCCTAAGTAAAGGTTGGCTCGATGCCCTGATGTCGTCTCCAGGCGGCATCGCGGCTGATGAACGCCGGTGGCCCGTAAGGGCTGCCGGCGTCTTGCATGATTGTTATTTTGTCTTTTGTTAAAGAACACTAGCCGCTATGAGCCCCACGCTGTTGTTGTTCGTTGTTCTGGCCGCCATGGCGCTGGCCTATCACCTCGGGCGTAAACGCGCCATTAGCGTGGTTGGCGGCGTTTCCCAGATCAATCGCCTGCATTCTCTTCCCGCCTATTACGGCTACTACGCGGCGCTCTGGGCCGGTCTGCCGGCGCTGCTGCTGCTGTTGTTCTGGATTGGGCTGCAGGAGCAGATCCTGACCGCGCTGACCGTCGCCGAGCTGCCGCCAGAGGTAACCGCAGACCTCTCCAAGGGTCGGCTCAGCCTGCTAGTCAGCGACATCCGCAGTGTGGCCACGGGCAATATCTCCTCGGGCGAGATCAGTCCCGAGGTCGCCGCCGCCGCCGAACACTATCGACGTCTCGAGGGCATCGCCGACCTCGCGCTCTGGGGACTGATCTCGGCCTTGGTGCTCGCCGGAATGGCCTGGGGCTGGCAACACGCCAAACCCAGCTTCCGCGCCCGCAATCGGGTCGAGTCGATCGCGATGCTGGTGCTGATCCTGTTCTCGTCGATCGCGATCCTGACCACGCTCGGCATCGTTCTGTCGGTGCTGTTCGAGTCGATCCGCTTCTTCCAAAAGGTGCCTTGGACCGAGTTCCTGTTTGGCACCAAATGGAGTCCACAGATCGCGCTGCGCGCCGAGCAGGTTGGCGCCTCTGGGGCCTTTGGCGCCATCCCGCTATTCACCGGCACCTTGCTAATCTCCTTTATCGCCATGGTGCTGGCGGTGCCGATTGGGCTGCTCTCGGCCGTCTATCTGGCCGAATACGCGCCGCGCACGGTGCGCGCCTGGGCCAAGCCGGTGCTCGAGATTCTGGCCGGCATCCCGACCGTGGTCTATGGCTTCTTTGCCGCGCTGACCGTGGCGCCCTTTTTGCGCGGATTCGGCGAGAGCGTTGGCCTGGATATCGCCTCTCAGAGCGCGCTCGCGGCGGGCTTGGTGATGGGCATCATGATCATCCCGTTCGTCTCCTCACTCTCCGAGGACGTGATCAATGCCGTGCCGCAATCGCTGCGCGACGGCTCTTATGCGCTCGGCGCCACGCAGTCCGAGACCATCCGTCGGGTGATTTTTCCGGCCGCGCTGCCGGGCATCGTCGGTGGTGTGCTGCTGGCGGTCTCACGCGCCATCGGCGAGACCATGATCGTGGTGATGGCCGCTGGCCTGGCCGCGAATCTGACCGCGAATCCGTTGGAGAGCGTCACCACCGTCACCGTGCAGATCGTCACCTTGCTTACTGGTGATCAGGAGTTCGACAGCGCCAAGACCCTGGCCGCCTTCGCGCTCGGGCTCACTCTCTTTGTCGTCACGCTAATCCTCAATGTCATCGCGCTGCACATCGTGCGTAAATACCGTGAACAGTATGACTAATTCAACCACCGCCAGCGGCCCCGCCCGCAGTCCGAAAGAGATCGTTGAGGCCAGCCTCAAGCGTCGCTATGCCTCCGAGCGCCGCTTCCGGCTGCTTGGCGCCAGCGGTGTGGTGCTGGGGCTCAGCTTTGTGCTGATCCTTTTCGTGAGCATCATCAGCGAGGGCTACACCGCCTTCTTTCAGTCCTACGTCGAGCTGCCGGTGGCCTTCGAGGCCAAGGCGATCGATCCGAACGGGACGCTGCATGACGGAGCGCTCGATGAGACCGAGGTCGCGCGTCAGCTCAGAGCCGTGAACTTCAGGAAGCTCGCCCTTGATGCCTTGCACGCTGAGTTTCCGCAGGTCACCGGTCGCACCGAGCGGCGCAACCTGGATGCGCTGTTGAGTCCGGGCGCGCCGCTGCAACTGCGGCGCATGGTGACCGATGACCCGACCGTGATCGGCACCGAGCAGTCGGTGCGTCTGCTCGTCGATGACGATGTCGACATGTTCATGAAAGGCCGCTCCACACCGATCGTGCGCTCGGGAGGCGCCGGTACGCTGAGGCTCGAAGGCCGCATGGGCGAAAGCGGTGACGAGGTGAGGATCGAGGGCAGTGACAGCGCCCTGCTGCCCATCCTCGAGCAGGCACGCAAGCGTCTCACCGACGTGGCCGATGAACTCGAGCGCCAGCAGGGACTGACGCAGAGCGATCGCGACCTGCGGGCCAATCAACTCGAGCGATCCGATCTCCTGGAAGAGCAAGCCGACGAGTTCGAACGTGAGATTGCCCGCAACGAGCGCGATATCGAGCGCTTGGAGACCAGGATTCAGGCCCTGCGCGAGGAGGCCACAGGCAGCGATGAGCTGGTGCTGAGTGCCGATGCGCCGAGCTTCCTGCTGCGCATCAACGACGGCCTGATCAAGCTGGTGGCCCTGGAGGCGGATCGCGCCCGCGGTGAGGTGCTGGTGCCACCGGCCTCGGCGGCGCCGGCCGAGTCGGGCGCCTGGCAAATCATCGAGCTGACCACCCCCGAGGATGCGCGCCGACTCAGTGATCAGCAACTCGCCTGGGTGCTGCAGTTGCAGCACGATGGTCTGCTCAGCAAGCGCTTCAACCTGCTCTTCTTCACCAACGGGACCTCGCGCGAGCCTGAACTCGCCGGTATCGGCGGCGCGGTGCTGGGATCGTTTTACACCCTGGCGCTGACGCTGCTGTTCTCGTTCCCGATCGCGGTTGGCGCGGCGCTATATCTGGAGGAGTTCGCGCCGAAGAATCGCTTTACCGACCTGATCGAGGTGAATATCAATAACCTGGCGGCGGTGCCGTCGATCGTTTTCGGTCTACTGGGTCTGGCGGTCTTCATCAACTTCTTCGGCGTGCCGCGCTCGACACCGCTGGTGGCGGCGATGGTGCTGACCTTGATGACGCTGCCGACCATCATCATCGCCAGCCGCGCGGCGCTGAAATCGGTGCCGCCCTCGATCCGCGAGGCCGCGCTCGGGGTTGGCGCCTCGCCGCTGCAGGCCAGGATGCACCATGTGCTGCCCTTGGCGCTGCCGGGCATGATGACCGGCACCATCATTGGCATGGCGCAGGCCCTTGGCGAGAGTGCGCCCTTGTTGATGATCGGCATGATCGCCTTCATTGTTGATGTACCCCAGGGATTTACCGATTCGGCGACGGTGCTGCCGGTGCAGATCTTCCTTTGGGCGGATAGTCCGGAGCGCGGTTTCCTCGAACGCACATCGGCCGCGATCATGGTGCTGCTGGCCTTCCTGATCCTGATGAATCTGACTGCGGTGCTACTACGTCGGCGCTTTGAGCGGCGCTGGTAGCCTGTAGCTATTGCTGCGGTGCACGAGCAGTAAACGAACATGAACAACCTGGATGATGTCTCGAAGGTCGCTGTCGAGGCGCCCGCGTCATCCGAGCCTCATCGCCCATCTTCAGAGTCTCCAATGAACACGACCGCCGAAGCCATATTAGCGAAACCCACTAACCGGACCTCCGATGATCTGGTCAAAGATCAGTCCACCGCGACCACGGTCGGCGAGATTACCTCGCCGAATCCGCGCATGCGCTGTCGGGATGTCAACGTCTGGTACGACAACAACCACGCGATCAAGAACGTCAGCCTCGATATCGGGCAGAACGAGGTGATCGCGATGATCGGCCCCTCGGGCTGCGGTAAGTCGACCTTCCTGCGCTGCCTGAACCGGATGAACGACACCATCTCGACAGCGCGGGTGGAGGGCTCGATCCAGCTCGACGACCAGGAGATCCAGGACAACAGCATCGATGTGGTGCCACTGCGCGCCCGCGTCGGCATGGTGTTCCAGAAGCCAAACCCGTTCCCGAAGTCGATCTACGAGAACATCGCTTACGGCCCCCGTATCCATGGACTGACCAACAACCGCGCCGAACTCGATGAATTGGTCGAGACCAGCTTGCAGCGCGCAGGCCTGTGGAAGGAGGTCAAGGACCGGCTCGACGCGCCCGGTACCGGTCTCTCCGGCGGTCAACAGCAGCGCCTCTGTATCGCCCGCACCCTCTCGGTCTCACCCGAGGTGATCCTGATGGACGAGCCCTGCTCGGCCCTGGACCCGATCGCGACCGCGATCATCGAGGAGCTGATCGATGAGCTGCGCGCGCAGTACACGATTGCCATCGTCACGCACTCGATGCAGCAAGCGGCGCGCGTCTCCCAGCGCACCGCCTACTTCCACCTCGGCGATCTGGTCGAGGTCGGCACCACCGATGACATCTTCAATCAGCCGCAGCACAAGCTGACGAATGACTACATTACCGGGCGCTTCGGCTAAGGTGCTAATGCCCCGGCGCGGGCCGGGGCGATCGGTGCCCGCTCGGGATAAGCGGGTGACTCGCGGCGGTGATTAGGCGGGGCGCCGGTTGCTCAGGCTATCGATGAGCAGCTCGCGGTTGCGGAAGCGCACATCTTCACCGGTGATCACATAGATCACCTGTTCGGCGATATTGTTGGCGTGATTGCCGGTGCGCTCGAGCGCATGGGTAATCGTCAGCAAGCCAGCGAAGTGGTCGCCGCTCAGCCCTGCGGCGGGATCGAAGAGGGCGGTGCGCAACTGCTCACTCGCGTCATTGAGTTGCGACTCGGCCTTGAAGACGGCGATCGCCTTGTCGAGATCGGCCTCAACGAGACCGGCAATGGCGCCCTGTAGCAGTTCACAGTCAATCTCCATCAGCTTGTGCATGGGCTTGAGTGCCTGCTCGGGCACAAGGGGGGGGGGCGTCTCGGCCTCGAGCAGCTTCAGGGTGTGCTTGGCGATGCGCTTGGCCTTGTCGCCCGCGCGCTCCAGATCGCCGACGATGCGCGCGGTCGCCAAGACCAGGCGCAGGTCGATCGCCGTTGGCTGGCGCTTGGCGATGACCCGAAACACCTCTTCATCGGCGGCGAGGCTCTGGGCGTCGATCTCTGGGTCGCGGTCGATCACGGCACTTGCGTTGGCATGACTGCTCTGCGTGAGTGCTTCGACCGCAGTACGCGTCTGTTGCACCACCGAGGTGCCCATCTCAACAACTAGGCTGCGGAGATGGGCCAGTTCGAGGTCGTAGGCGCTTACGATGTGATGGTGATCGTCATGCGGCTGCATTGCTTTTAGTCTCTGGTGTCGGGAAAGAATGAGTGATTGAATTTTCGCATAGAAGCGCTTGGGAAAGAGGCTTTTCTCTCTCCCAGCGCTGCGATTGGATGGCCGCCTGCTCGCGCTGCGAGCTTCGTCTCAGTCGTCCTCAGTGGGCGCCGATGGCAGCAGTTGGTTATCGTTCGGATCGGGAACCAGCGGCGCGACCGGGGGTGAAACCGGAGGCACGATCTGGGACGGGTCATCCTCGTGCAGCACTGTCCGGTTGAGGGCATTGAAGGCCCCGTCCAATGAAGGCTCCATCGAGACCCGATAGCCAACGTTGGTGATGAAGCGCACCAGTTGCGGGATGTTCGCGCGCGTCTCAGCCTTCAGGAAGACGCCTTGGACATAGGTGATCACCCCATCGATTGGCATGACGATGAGCCGGCCACGCTGGGCTTGCGCGCCCCGACGGTTCCAGAGTGCGAATTCCTGGGTGACGATCGGATCCTGCTTCAAGAAACCATCCGCCTGCGCGGGACCATAGACGAGTGAGCCGCGCGGGAAGCTGTAGGCCATGATACGGCCATAGTTTTCACCGTCGTTTCCGACCACCAACAGGGCTCGCATGTTGTTCTTGTCCCTGGGGGTCATCGGGGCGAGCAGGCTGAACTCGAACCGGTCCGGATCGAGCAGATTGATGGTCACATAGTAGGGCGTCATCACATGCAGCTCGTCCTCCCACTGCACTTCGGAAAACTCCCAGAGATCTTCCTGTTTGAAGAAGGTGCCCGGGTCGGTCTGGTGATACCGGCCGTAGACATCGAGCTGGATGTTGAACAGGCGTTTCGGATAGCGCACATGCTGCTTCAGCTCCTCCGGCATCTCGTCGAAATCCTTGAGCAAGCCGGGATAGGCGCGGGCATAGGCGCGAATGATGGGATCATCGGGCTCGGTGATGTAATAGTCGACGCTGCCGTCATAGGCGTCGACCACGACCTTGGCCGCGTTGCGGATGTAATTGAAGTGGCGACGCTCGCCATCGACATCGGCCGTTGTCGAGAACGCGTAGGGGAACCAAGAGGACAGGGTGTAGGTATCCTGAATCCAGTAGACCCGCTCGGAGGTGACGACCGGGTAGGGATGGGGGTCGAGGTGCAGAAAGGGCGTCAAACGCGCGATCCGCTCGGCGATATTACGTCGGAACAGGATGCGGCTGTCCTGGTTGATTTGGTTGGTGAGGATCAGGTTCACCTCGCGAAAATAGAGCGCGAAGATGGCGCGCCGGAACAGGCTCGAGAAACCAACGCCGCCCTTGCCCTCGTAGTCCGATAAGACCAGCTCGTCATCGCTGGCATAATCGATCTCGCCGCTCTCGTTTGGTGCGATCACTGGCGAAGCCTGTCCGGTGCCGTAATAGATGCCCGGCTGCTCGATGGCGAGATCGAAGTTTGAGCGCGGCGGGATGCCTTGCATCAGCCAGTCGATGGGGCCGGCCTGGATTTGCGAGGTAGGGGCCATCACGGCCCCAAAGCCGTGGGTATATTTCATCCATTCATTGACCCAATTACGGGATTCGGCCGGCAGTTTGTCGAGATCGATCTCGCGGGCGGCGACCGCGACCTGCTGGTAACGGTCGTTCACCGTATAACGATCCACGTCCAAGGTGTTGAAGATGTAGTAAGCGCGAATCTCCTGGAGTTCTTTGAAGACCTGGCGCAGCAGGGCTTCATCCCAGATCGGGATATTGATCAGGGTCTTCGTGAAGTCGGTGGCGCCGGTATCCCAGGGAATGTCCTGCACCGCGTATTGCCGGGTTTCGACATCTTGTAGATCGTAGGCCGCGAGTGTCGCTTGGATATTCTGCTTGATGTAAGGCGCCTGCAGATCGAGTTCGTTGGGCTTGACGACGTACTTCTGGAGCTGCTCCGGAACGAACGACGAATAACGGAAGGACAGGGTGCCGACGAACAGGATCGCAACCGCCAGCAGGCCGAGCAGGCCCTTGCGCGTTTCGAGATACAGGATGGCCAGAGCGCCCAGGATCAGGAACAGGATCAGGCAGGCCCAGATCAGCGCCAGGGTGAAGCTCATCTCTACATAGCCAGGGCCGGAAAAGATCGGCACATGCGCATCGCTGTAGAGCAGCATGTGGCGGTCCATGACGAAATACCAGACACCGACCAGGACCACGAAGCCCATGGCGAGTCCGAGGTGGATTCTCGCGCCACGGCGCATCTGTCGACCGTATCCGGCGACCATCTGCTGCTCAAGCCAATAGAGGGAGGCCAGACCGATGAGCAGGATCAGCGAGGCCGCGAGCAGCTCATGCCAAATCAAGGAGAACAGCGGCAGCGAAAACAGGTAGTAGCTGATGTCCTTGCCAAAGGCGGGGTCGGTCAGACCGCTGTTGGGCGCGAAGAAGAACAGCAGCGCTTGCTCCCAGTGCGAGAACACCGGCAGTGCGACCAGGAGGGCGAGGCCAAGGCACAGCGGGAGGTAGAACCACAGCGAACCGCGCTGGAACTGATCATACAGCCGTTGGTACTTGGACCTGGGTCTTGCGGCCGCGCCGACCGCCGTTGGATCGTCGGGCGTCGGTCCATGTTCGAGGTCGTAATGGGCCGGGGTTTCCGCGCCCAAATAGCGTGATCCGATCCAGAAGTTGAGGAAGAACAGCAGGAAGAAGAAGAGGGAGACGACCAGGAAGATGAGCGATTGGTAGAGCACCCGCGCCCAGAAGTACAGGCCATAGTCGAGCGCGCTGAACCACCAGAGGTCGACGACGAGGGCGTTGAAATAGAAGACGGCGAAGAGGAGTCCGGCGGCGACGAGAACGACGCCCAAGATGATGAGTAGAGGTTTCCAGGACATCGACGGTTGTCTCCGTGTGCTGAGGGCCCCCGCATGAGGTGACCGATGCCAACGCGCGTCTTCCAGCCTGCCAGTGGGGGCTCAATTCAGTGGTCTCGGTAGCGAACATCATACTCTTGGTCTGTTGAGCGGCGCCGGAGTGCGGGCTGAGCAACCCGCCCTCAGCGCGCCGGAATCGGCGTCAGCGCCTCGGTCTCATTGATGAAGACAAAGGCGTCGTAGCGTCGAGGTAGCACCGTCGGCACATAGTTGCCGGGAACCTCGCGCTCGGGTCGGTAGACCACGCCGATGGCGCGATGCCCATGGGGTTGGCGCAGCGGCGCCGGGACCGAGGCATCGAACAGGAACAGCAGATCCTCACCATCACCGGCCGCGTGCATGGCGGCCTCGATGCTGTCGGGCGCCGCCGGGGGCGCGGTCATCCGTTCCATCGGTGCCTCCCAGGCGCGGCCGGCGAGTACGCGGCCGCGCTCGGTGCCGAAGCCGACCGCCGCGACCTGCTCGGGCCCGAATCCCTCGCGGGCGAGTTGACCGATATTACGCCGCTGTTGACGCGCCATGTCGGTTGCGCGCGCATCGCCGACATGGGTGTTATGCGCCCAGACAATCCCTTTCGCATCCGTGCCATAGAAGTCGAGCAGGCGCTGAAGCGTCTGATAGAAGTGATCGACCCGGGTATTCCAAGACTCGGGGCCGCGGCCGGCCATGCCGCCGTAATGCTGCTCGGCATTCTTCACCACCCAGGCCATCTGCTTGAGATGGAGATATTCCGCCGCATCGATCTCCAGGTGATCGCGCTGCTCCCGCAGACGCTCGACCACCGCGCGCGCGCTACCGCCGAGTCCGTCTTCGCCGCGCTGAAGGCTTCGCACATAGGCGCGGGTATCGTCCACCAGCGCATCGAAGGGTGCGTACTGCTCGCGCAGCCACTCGGCCTCCTCGGCGTCGATCAACGCCATCGAGGCCGGTAGCTCGCGCAGCGCGTCGGCCTTGCCGTAGACATCGAGGCCATAGAAGCCGACCCGTCGCTCCGCTGGCAGCTTGGCATTGTAGGTCTTGAGCCACTCGATCAGCGCGGCGGTCTCCTCATTGGCCCACATCCAGGTCGGCCAGCGCTCGAAGGTACGCATGATCTCGCGTGCGCTTGTCGCGTCCTGATCATAGCCTTTGACGTAGCGATTGAGGCGGTAGAGCGCATTCCAGTCCCCCTCGACGGCGATGAAGCGAAACCCATGCTCGGCGATCAGGTCGCGGCTGATCTCGGCGCGCAGGCTGTAGAACTCAGAGGTCCCGTGGCTGGCCTCGCCCAGCAGCACTACTCGCGCCGGGGCGATCCGCTCGATCAACGGAGACAGGTCGGGTGGCGCGCCGAGCGGGATCGCGATCTCGCGCAAGGCGCTCACCAAAGCCTCCTCGGCCAGGGTCAGCTCCGAGCCAAGCATCAGCAGCAGCACCAGTAGGCATCGGTCTAAGGTCTTACGAGGCGGATTGTTCAGGACCATCATGTGATCTCTCCCTGTTCGAGAACCGGCGGCTGTCACTTTTCATCGCGGCGCCATCGCGGCGCGTAAGGCATGCCCCGCGCCTCCCTCGGACGCGAGAACGGGAAGGGTGGACGTGCATCGACGCAGGTCAAATAGCCGGCGACATCGCCCATGTAGGCCGATAAATACTCGTTGAAGCGGCGCAGCATCGAGATCGGGCGCCCGGTGGCGATGATGGACAGATACTGCAGGATGGCGATCGCGAAGATGCTGTAGTTCAGCACCTCGAACAACAGCGCGTACAGCAGCATGAAGACCGCTTGCAGGAGCGTCAAGCCGATGCGGATGAGCAGGTTCGGGTGATCGGCAAAGTGCGGCCAGCCATCGCCACGGGCCTCGGTCGTGACGGTGGAGGCATCGAGCGGCTCGTGGGCAATTGGGATTTGGTCATCTTGTGGATGCACGGGGTGGCCTCAATCGGTTGGATATGACAGGGTGTCGGCAGCGGTATCATACCGGCATCATTCAGCTGTTGATGCGCCTGATCTGGCCCTGGCACGCCGCTAGAATAGATGACAACGAAAGCGACGATATCGACCATCGACGACCTGCTGGCTGGATTTCCATGATCACCATCGAACAACTGCTCACCGCCTTCGACCGTCCAACCCTGGATTGGATCGCCGATGGGCTCGCCCTCGCGCTGCTGCTTGGTTACCACCTTTATCTGCGCTGGCTCGTCGCCGCGCATCCCGAACGCGCCTACCAGGCGCGTGCGGACACGCTGCGCCATGCCTGGGTGGAGGTGATGCGGGAGCTGGGCGATCACGGCATCCTGGCGGTCAACACCCTGCGCAATTGGGTGCTCTCGGCGAGCTTGTTCGCCACCGTGACCTTCTTGCTCGGACTCCTGGTGGTCGGCTTCGCGCTGCAAGGTTCGGGACTCGATCGCCTGTCCCAGGCGCTCAGCCTGGCAGCAACCGGAGAAGCCGCCGTGCAGGCCAAATTGCTCCTGCTCGCGGCGTTGCTGTTCACCGCCTTCGTGCGCTTCGCGCTGGCGGTGCGTGATTACAACCAGACCGCGCTGCAGATCAGTCTTCCCGACAAGCATTTCCGAGGACTGGCCATCGAGACCATTGCCGATACCCTGAATCGCGCCGGCAACCACTACCACCAGGGCACCCGCACCCTGCTGTTGGGGCTGCCGGTGTTGCTCTGGCTGATCGGTGCCGAGTGGTTTCTGCTCGGCGCCCTCCTCACGCTGGTGCTGCTGCGGGGCTTCGACCTGCGCGCCGATGCGCAGTCCTTGCGCGCGCCGCCAAATACCGCTGAGGGTACCGTCGTCGGCGACCCGCACGCGCTCGAGGCCAGCGCTGTGCTAGCGGCCCTGCACAGTGAAGCACAGGGCCTCAGCGGCGCCGAGGCGGCGCGACGGCTGGATGCCGTCGGCGAGAACCGGCTGCCGGAACCGCCGCGCGACGGCCCCATCAAGCGCTTCTTCAAGCATTTTCACGATGTCCTGATCTACATACTGCTCGCGGCCGCCGTGGCCACTGCGTTCATGGGGCATTGGATCGATACCTGGGTGATCCTGGGTGTGGTACTGATCAACGCCATCGTCGGTTTCGTCCAGGAAGGGCGCGCCGAGGAGGCGCTGGCCGGGATTCGCAAGATGCTCTCGCCGAGTGCACTGGCGCGCCGCGATGGCGCCTGGAGCGAGATCGATGCCGTGCAGTTGGTGCCGGGTGATGTGGTGCGCCTGCG
The DNA here is from genome assembly GCF_059621085.1 of Halochromatium sp. NSM3. Classification (NCBI taxonomy): domain Bacteria; kingdom Pseudomonadati; phylum Pseudomonadota; class Gammaproteobacteria; order Chromatiales; family Chromatiaceae; genus Halochromatium; species Halochromatium sp. NSM3. The sequence goes on from NZ_JCAQIA010000024.1 coordinate 54,500, forward strand.
CGCTGGCGATCGCATCCCGGCCGATCTGCGCCTGCTTGAGGCGGCCAATCTGCGCGTCGAGGAGTCGGCGCTGACCGGCGAGTCGGTGCCGGCCTCCAAGCGCGTCGCGCCGGTGCGCGATGATGCCAGCATCGGCGATCGCTTCAGCATGGGCTATTCCGGCACCCTGGTGGCCGCCGGTAGTGGCCTCGGCGTGGTCACCGCCACCGGCCCGCACACCGAAATCGGCCGCATCAACCGCATGATCGCCGAGGTCGAAACCCTGGTCACGCCGCTGATCCGCCAGATGGGCGCTTTCGGTCGGGTGCTCTCGGTGGTGATTCTCGGCCTTGCAGCAGGCATGACCCTGGCCGGCTGGTTGCTCCACCACTGGGGCTGGGGTGATCTGATGATGGCGGCGATCGGCTTTGCGGTGGCAGCGATTCCCGAAGGCCTGCCGGCGATCATGACTATCACCCTCGCGCTTGGTGTGCAACAGATGGCGCAGCGCAACGCCATCACCCGCAAACTCCCGGCGGTGGAGACGCTCGGCTCGGTGACGGTGATCTGCTCGGACAAGACCGGCACCCTGACGCGCAACGAGATGACCGCGCGGCATCTGATCAGCACCCGTGGCCAGTACGATATCGCTGGGGTCGGTTACGCCCCGGACGGGCATCTCTCGTTCGACAACACAGGCATCGAGCTGGCTGAGCATGCCGACCTGCAGGCCCTGATCGAGGCTTTTGCGGTCTGCAACGATGCCGATGTGATCGAGGACGCGGGGCAATGGCGCCTGATCGGCGAGCCGACCGAAGGTGCCTTGCGCACCCTGGGGCTGAAGGCCGGCTTCGACACCAGCGGCTATCAACGCCGGGCCGTGATCCCGTTCGACTCCGAGCATAAGTTCACCTGATTAGCAAGCTTCTTCAGCCAAGCCCCTTTTCCGCCGAGGAAAGGCGCA